>CAYRZK010000048.1:0-6670 GCA_964428785.1 uncultured Oscillospiraceae bacterium
ATATAATATCAAGACAAATAGCAAATGCTCATATGTGTTTTAATATTATTACAGCATTGGTATTTGTTCCTTGTATCGGCTTATTTGTAAAGCTTGTTGAAACGGTAATAAAAGATAATGGTGAAGAGCAAAAAACTCCAACAGCGCCGCTGTATCTTGATTTTAATATTATAGATCAGCCTGTGTTCGCTATTCATCTTGCATGCAAAGAAATCACACATATTGCTGAGATAGCGCTGGAGATGGTCGCTGAAGCGAAGAAGGCGTTTATAGAGGGCGAAGCTGATGCGGCAGACAAGGTATTTGAATTGGAAGAGGTGGTAAATTCCCTTCAGGGAACAACATCCAAGTATCTTTCATCAATGTTTAAGATCGATACCGTTACAGTATATCAGTCAAAAGAATTGTCAGGGCTTCTGCATATTGCCGGCGATATCGAGCATATCGGTGATTATTGCAAGAATATTGCCGAATTTGCTAAGGATAAAATCGAAAAAGGATACGACTTTTCGGATTCGGCATATGCTGAAATTTACGAAAGCTTTGATCAGGTAACAAGGATGATAAAAGATACGATTAAGATGTTCGAGGCAAGAGATCTTAAGCTTGCAAATGACATTCTTGAGCAGGAGGAGCAGGTCAATGCAAACGAAATAAGATTGAGAGAAATGCACATGAGGCGACTCGAATCCGGAAAATGTTCACCTGAATTTACGGTTATCTATACCGATATTATCCACAATATCGAAAAAATAGGAGACAGCTGTACAAATATTGCACAGATTATTCTTGCGGATTTCGATAACAGAAAAGCAGGAAAAGCAATATGATTTATTGGTAAGGAGGATGCTTATTGAATCACATCAGTCATTTTATTATTGACCTGGCACTTATTCTCATGACTGCCGGAGTAGTAACAATTATTTTTAAAAAAATCAATCAACCGGTTGCACTCGGATATATTCTTGCCGGATTTTTGATAAGTCCGAACTTTTTATTGATGCCGACTGTAACCGATATTGCCAATATCGATGTATGGGCTGATATAGGCATTATATTCCTGATGTTTGCGCTCGGACTTGAATTCAGCTTTCATAATATTGCCAAGGTAGGCGGCAGTGCGATTATCACGGCACTTGTTGTAATGGGTTCGATGATTACGATAGGATATATTGTCGGTGTTCTGCTGGGATGGGGAAAGATGGACAGTATATTCCTCGGCAGTATGCTGTCGATGTCATCGACGATGATAATCCTTAAAGCGTATGATGAGCTGAATCTAAAAAGCAAATCTTTTGCTCAGCTTACATTGGGAGTGCTGGTGATTGAAGATATTGCAGGAATCTTCATGATGATTGTTCTTACGGCGATTTCAGTAAGCAAAGAAGCTCTTTCGGGGTATGACCTTATAAGTCAAATAGGTGTTATGCTTCTTGTCCTTGTAGTAATTCTTTGCGTCGGTATTTATCTTGTGCCGACGCTTCTGAATAAAATTAAAGACAGCATAAACGATGAAATACTTATGATTGCATCGCTTGGGTTCTGTTTTTTAATGGTAGTCATCTGTATCAATGCAGGCTTCTCGGAAGCTCTCGGAGCATTCCTTGCAGGCTCAATTTTAGCAGGCACATCGCTTGGTGAGAGAATAGAGCATCTTGTTAAGCCTTTAAAAGATTTGTTCGGGGCTGTATTTTTTGTTTCGGTGGGAATGTTGATAGAGCCTGATATGCTTATCAAATATGCACTTCAAATAGTCATCATAAGTATTATTACCGTGATCGGGCAGATGACATTTTCTACAATCGGAGCATTGCTTTCGGGGCAGCCGTTTGAAACTGCCGTAAGGACGGGATTTTCGATGGTACAGGTGGGTGAATTTTCATTCATAATAGCCTCACTCGGAAGCTCTCTCGGAGTTACGAGCGATTTCTTATATCCGATAATAGTATGTGTTTCAGTAATTACGATTTTTACAACACCGATATTTATTAAAAGCGGAGAAAAGGTTTCAAAGAAATTGTATTTGAAGATTCCGAATAAAGTCAGGGCGTTTATTGAAAATCATACATCAGATCAGCAGGCAGAGGATGAAAAGAGCAGTGATTGGGTGAATTACCTTAAACGCTATTTTATAAAGCTTGTGATAGGTACAGCTTTGCTGCTGGCGATTTATACATTATCCGGAAGATATGTAAACCCTTATCTTTCACGATATATCGAGGATGATATTTTTGCAAATGTTATAACGGTAATCTGTGCATTTATTGCAATGATTCCGGTTATAAATATGATGTGTGCCAAGAAGAGCATATTGTTTAATAAGCTCTGGCTTTCAAGCCGTGCCAACATATTGCCATTGTTGACACTTCGAGGAGCATCGATAGCCGTTGCCACGCTGTTTGTTATTCTGACAATCAATAATGTATTTATGTTTATAACGATACCGACGGTGTTTTCTGTTTTAACGGCATTTGCAATCATTGTATTTTCAATGCGTTCAGGCTTTATAAGAGGCCGTTCGGCACAGCTCCAGCTTCGATTCCTTGCTAATTTCAATCAAAAGATATTGGCAAATGCCAAGAGCGAGAGAGAAGGCGAAGATACGGTATGGGTTGATGATATACTTTATGTATTCAGCTTTAAATTGACAAAAATATATAAGAGAAAACATATTAAAGATTTTATTGCAAGCAGGGTATATGGTATAAAATTTATAGATATACTTCATGAGGACGGAAAACATACACATATGCCTAAAGCTAACGATGCAGTGCATGAAAACGATGTGATTTTCGGGCTGGGAACAAAAGAGCATATAGAAGCCTACATGATGTATATTGATAAAGCTGATTATGCGGTAGTTGAAGATCATAATCTTATAAGCTTAAAGGAATATATTGATTTACAGGATACATATAATATACCTATTGCAAACAGGTTGTTTGTAGTGGCTATTCCTGTCACAAAAGACAGCGAATTCGCAAGGACGGCAATATTGAATTGCGGATTTGTAAAGAACTATGATGGAATTATAATAGGTGTAGAGAGAAATCTGCTGCCTATAGAAACACCGGGAAAAGACTTTGTTATTCAGGAAAATGATATTATGATGGTATTGGGAGCACAATCAATGTCAGATGCCATAATTAAGAATGGACTTCTTGAAAATGTAGGTTAGCGTTTAGAAGAAAGCCTGCTGTGCCGATTAAAATTTCAGCAGTAGACTTCCTTGTTATTAAGTAAATGTCGTAAGCTACATTTATGAACAATAAAAAATTTACAAAAATTTACAATAAAACAGTTGCATTTTTTGTGCAGCTGTTTTATTATATAGCCAAGATGGAAAATAAAGTAAAAAATGTAGAAAAATGCAAGCAAAGGCGTCGTGAGAAATATTTGGCACAAAAGCAGCTGCTGATAAAAAGTGCGAGGGAACAAATAGCAGCTGCGGAGCATAGCGTTGCTGATAAAGACGCATATGAGATTATTGAGAGGCTCGCCTTTGAGCTTGCCGAAGCAGAGACGATGTCTGTAAGTGAGACGGAGCATATCATACAGGAAACATATTATACAATAAGATGCGAGCTTGATGTGCTCACTCCGTTTATCGAGGATGATAATGTCACAGAGATTATGGTAAACGGATATCGTGATATTTATGTTGAGAGAGGAGGTTTTATTGAAAAAGCAGATACTGAATTCGATAGTGTGCTTAGCTTGGAGGAGGTAATACGGAGAATAGCGGGAAAGGTACATCGTGAGATAAATGAACGCAGCCCTATACTGGATGCAAGGCTGGAATCGGGAGAGCGTGTAAATGCTGTTTATAAAAATATTGCGCTTGGTGGTCCGTCGCTTTCGATAAGAAAATTTCCGAAAACAGCCTTGGAAATGGATGACCTTATAAATATGGGTACTATAACAAATGAAGCTGCAGAATACCTCAAGAAGCTGGTGCATGCCGGATACAATATTTTTGTAAGCGGAGGTACATCATCCGGGAAAACAACATTTCTGAACATTTTATCAAACTATATAAATGAGTCGCAGAGGGTAGTGGTAGTGGAGGATTCTGCCGAATTACAGCTTCGCAGTATAGAAAATTTGGTTCGTCTTGAATGTAGGAATGCCAATGTGCAAGGAAAAGGAGAAATAAATATGGACACTTTAATAAGAACAAGCCTGCGCATGAGACCTGATTGGATTATTGTCGGAGAAATACGAGGCGGAGAATGTTCGTCAATGCTTCAGGCTATGAATACAGGGCATTTTGGAATGTCTACAGGTCATGCCAATTCCGTAGAGGGTATGCTTAGGCGAATGGAGGCGATGTATATACAGCATACGCTTATTCCGATTGAGGCAGTTAGAGAACAGATTGCACAGGGGATAGATGTTATTGTGCACCTTGGCAGGATTTTCGGTGTTGGACGAAGAGTGATGGAAATAGCTGAAATCCAAGGCTTAAATGATAATAAATTTATGATTAATACGCTGTTTAAATATGAAATTAATAAAGGCTTGATTAAGACGGAGTCGGAGCTGATGAATAAAGAAAAGCTTTGGATGGCGGAAAGCAGCAGATAGATATGATTGAATATAATGTGTATGAAATGTCGAGAAAAGAAAGGCTGCGATTTAACATAGTTGTATTCGCAGCAATAGCATGTGTACTTAATCTTTTTTACAAAACACCTTATGTTTTACTGGCAAGTCTGCCGCTTACTTTTTTGTCACATTCGTTATATAAGGAATATCAAATAAACAAAAGAAAAGAGCTTTTGATAGAGCAATTTCGTGATTTGCTGTATTCGTTTTCGGCTTCAGTCGCAGCAGGAAGACCTCTTACCGAGGCAGTTTCGGAGGGTATAGAGTATTTAAATGTTCTGTATGAAGCAGATACACCGATGCTGGGCGAGCTTGCTTATATGAAAGAACAGATAGAGGCAGCAAATGAAGATGCGGCAGATTTGTTTTTGAAGCTCGGAAAGCGAAGCGGTATAAGGGACATTACGATATTTGCCGAAGTATGGAAGATTGCGGTAAGTTCGGGAGCAGACCTTGTAAAAGTAATAGGTATTACAAGCCAGATACTTATTGATAAAGTGACGGTGGTGCGTGATATAAAGGCTTATGTTGCACAGAAGCGTTTTGAAGGGAGAGTGATTGCGGTGATGCCTGTTTTCATTATAGCTTTTTTAAATTTGATTGCACCTGATTATCTTGCGCCGCTTTATGGCAGTATACAGGGCTTTAAGGTGATGACACTGTCGCTTATAATGACAGCGGCTGGATATTATATTATGGAATATATTATGGATATAAGGATATGGGATGATAAAAAAGATAGGGGAATATTGCGCAAGGTCAAAAGAAAAGAAAGAACAAAAAAGATTACATGAGAGCATAATCAGTGAATTACCTGATTTTACAAACAGGCTTGTATTGCTGCTTAATGCAGGCATGGTATTATCACAGGCTGTTGAAAAAGCTGCGGAGGATGCGGACGCTTCATATTTTTATGATGAGCTTTTACGGATCATCGATCGAGTGAATTCTCTAAATACATCACTTACGGATGAAATAAGAGAGTTTGCAAGACAGAGCGGTATAAGAGAGCTTTTGAGGATTTCCAATATAATTACAGAAAACATTGACAAAGGCAGCGAGCTTGTTTCCAAGCTTGAACAGGAATCTGAGCTGATGTGGCATATGAGCAAAAAAAGGACAGAAGAAAAGGGAAGATTGGCAGAGAGCAAGATGACTTTTCCGATGGCACTTATGCTTTTATCGCTTATTATGATTACAGCAGCTCCGGCATTTATGATTTTTTAAAAGAGGTGGTATGAGATGAAAAAGAAATTTAACAGAGAAAGATTTATTAAATTTGGAAAAAAGGGAATGGAGCTTGTACAGGTAGCAATTTTGATAGGCATTGCAGTAGCTGTTGGGATTATTTTCAGAATACAGATAACGGATTTCGTAAATGCGGTATTCGATACGCTTTCGGGCGGTGGCTTTACAAGCTGATGCAGAATAAGAAAGGTACGGCTATGGTTGAGGCAGCAATAATATTTCCTGTAATAATTTTTACGGTTGTAACCTTAATGTATATGACTGCCGGGCTATATGCTCAATCTGTTTTTAATACAGCATTGCATATGACACTGACATCGGAAGCCGGTAAAATCAGCGATACGGTTTCATATAACAACAGCAGCAAAAACACATTGATGTATTATGATAAGTTTATTATAACACCTGAGAACACGCTTTTTAAAAATGTGATTATAGGCGAGATGAAAAGTATGCAGAAGATAGGCGGTATTGTACAAGGACGAGATATACAGTGTTATGAAGCAGTTGTAAATGTCATTGACGAGGAAGTATATATAAGATGCGCAGATATGTTTTCAGAGTTAATAAGCGTGGAAGTGCGATAATACTGTTGACACTGATACTTGTGAGTATGACATCAGCGGTGATACTTATGGCGACAGATGCCAAACGAAAAGCTGAAGAAAGCTATGCCCGAACCATGATAGACATTGCATGCAGGTCGATGCTTACGGAATATGATATAAGGCTCAAGGAGGATTACGGAATCTTCGCTTTTAGGGGGAATAATTCTTATGTTGCAGAAAAGGTGGGCTATTATATAAGATATGCA
>CAYRZK010000049.1:0-6636 GCA_964428785.1 uncultured Oscillospiraceae bacterium
ATGCCTATTACCGAATATGATCCGACCTCGAAGGGTGCGGAAGCTTATATGGAATTTGCGGAAGAATTTCTTGAACTGGAGGAGGATTTATAATGGCAGCATCAAAAAACAGAGGGCTGGGAAGAGGACTTGAAGCTCTTTTTGGAGATGTTGAGATAAATATAAAAGAAAACAGCACTTCAGAAAATGAAGAGAAGCCTGTAAAGAAAAAAACAGGCAAAGCGAAAGCTGCAGCTGGAGAAGAAATTGCAGCCGAAACAGATGAAAATACTGTTGTTTTTATAGATATAAACGATATAAGCCCAAATGAAAATCAGCCGAGAAAAACTTTTGACGAGGAGAAAATAAGCGAGCTTGCCGATTCGATTTTGGAGCATGGACTGATACAGCCGATTGTTGTAAGAAAGAAAGAAGTCGGATACGAAATCGTAGCGGGTGAACGCAGATATCGTGCCGCAAGAAAAGCAGAGCTTAAAGCAATACCTTGTCTTGTGCGTGAGCTTACGGATGAGCAGAATATGCTGCTTGCAATTATCGAAAATATGCAGCGTGAGGATTTAAATCCGATAGAAGAGGCACTGGCAATAGAAAAGATGATAGAAACATACGGACTTACTCAAGAGCAGGTATCAAAAAGTCTTTCAAAGAGCAGACCGTATATCACAAATTCATTGCGTTTACTTAAGCTTCCTGAGGAAATAAGAAAAATGGTAGTCGATAATACTCTTTCCTCCGGACATGCAAGAGCGCTTATAAATATTGAAAATGAGGACAAGAAGCTTGCCCTCGCAAAGAGAGCGGCAGCAGAGAATCTTTCGGTAAGAGAGCTTGAGAAGCTTGCCGGTGAAAATAAAAAGGGAAGACCGGCAGCAAGGAAAAGAGTAAAGAGTGTTGATGCAGCATGTGTCGAGGAGGATTTAAAAAAGATACTCGGAACAAAAGTAAATCTCGTCGAAAAAGGTAAAAAAGGTAAAATAGAGATAGAATATTATACGAGAGATGAGCTCGAAAGGCTGATAGAAATACTCAAGAGCATAGGATAGACATTGAAATTTCAGCGGTTTAATAGTTTGTTTCACATGAAACACGAGGGTAGGGATAGCGTATGAAATATATTATATGGACGATTGTTATATGGAATTTCATTACATTTATAATGATAGGAATGGATAAATATTTTGCAATACGCAGTAAGCGAAGAATTTCTGAAATGACGCTTATCGGATGTTCGTTTGCACTCGGCGGTATAGGAGTATTTGCAGGGATGCATACATTTCGCCATAAGACAAGAAAAGCAAGGTTTATAATCCTTGTTCCTATTTCTATCGTAATAAATGCTGTGGCATATGTTGGAATTTATACAATATTTGCGACAAAATAGATTTCGTAAAAAGGGTATTGGAGATAAAAATGATAGAGCTTGTTAAAAATTTTATTGAAAATCCGTGGGTGCTTATTTTCGTTATTTCGATGCTGCCGTTTATTGAGCTAAGAGGTGCCGTAATAGTGGGAACGGCGATGGAGCTGCCATTTTTGCCGATGTTCGTTACATGCCTTATAGGTAATATTATGCCGATACCGTTTATAATGCTTTTTGGGAGAAAAGTGATAAATCGACTCGGTGAGACAAGGCTTTTCGGCAAAACGGTTGAAAAATGGAAAACAAAAATGAACAGTAAGTCGGAAAAGATTAAAAAATACGGTCCTATAGCACTTATTACATTTGTGGGAATTCCTATCCCAGGTACGGGAGGATGGGGCGGAGCGCTCGTATCGCTTCTCCTCAATATCAGAATTTCGAGGGCTGTTCCGTGCATATTCATCGGGCTTATACTGGCATACTGTATCATGACCTTCGGTTCGGAGCTTATATTTGGGATTATAAGAGGCTTTTAATGCGAGTGGCTTAAAGCAGCAACGATGCGGATTGATTTGTTTTTATTATAAAAGCACTTGGCGAAGAAATGAGCGAAAAAATAATATGAAAACTAAGTATCTTGTCAACGAGAAAGGGCCGTGCTGTAAAAAGCACGACCATTTCTCGTTTTTGTTGCTATTATTCTAGTTTTATGAAGTTATGTATTTTATTTAAAAGGAGTTTTATAGTGTGTGTTAAATAAATAGCCAGATTAAAGTATTTAATAAGCGTAATTATTAGTAATTGAAGCCTGAATGTAATACTTCAACATTTTTTTCGTTATACTTTCCCTTGCCTTCGTGCTCAAAATAGTCGCACATAGCTTTTTCGAATTCGTCCATAGGGAAGAGACCTGTCTCTTTAATAATTACTCCGAGCATGCAGAGATTTGCATTTCTTTCACTGTTGAGACCCTGTGCAATTTCAGTAACAGGAGCCTTAACTACCTTGATGTCATCTCTGTATGTTCTGTATTCACTTACGAGTGAGCTGTTAACAAAAAGTGTTCCGCCAGGTGCCATTGCTGATTCGTAAGCATCTACAGCTGATTCGCTCATAGCCATAACGATATCTGGATGATCAGCGTATGGGCTTGCGATTCTTGAGTCACTGATGATTACATTACAGCTTGCAGCGCCACCACGCATCTCATTACCATAGGCAGGGAACCATGTAACATTTAAATCCTTACCAGAAGCAGCGAAAAGGAGAACCTTTCCTGCTGTTAATACGCCCTGTCCTCCGAGACCGGCACAAATGATTGTTTCTAACATGTTATACCCTCCATTATCTATCGATTACTTCGCCCATAATGTAGTTCTTTGAAAGAACTTCGTCAATGTGCTTCATAGCGTCAACAGGCGTCATGCCCCAGTTTGTAGGACAAGGTACGAGAACTTCTACGAGTGAGAACCCATTGCCATCTCTCTGCTTTTCAATCGCTTTTCTAACCATAGCCTTAGTTTTTGCAACATTTGCAGGAGTAGTGATTGAAGTTCTTGCGAGGTAAGCAATGTTGAGATTCTTCATAACATTAATTACATCAAAGCTTTCGCCGTTTGCTTCAGCAGTTCTTCCGTAAGGAGTTGAAGCTGTCTTCTGACCAATCTGAGTAGTAGGAGCCATCTGTCCACCAGTCATACCGTATACAGTATTATTCATAACGAAGAATGTAACATTTTCGTTTCTTGTTGCAGCAGCCATAGTTTCGCCAAGACCGATTGCGTAAGCACCACCATCTCCAGCGATAGTGATAGCATACTTGTCAGGACGAACCTTTTTCTGAGCTGTGAGAGCGGCGCCCATCTTCCCATGTGGAGGAACGATTGTATCAACTCTCATGCTGAACTGGAATTGATGATTACATCCGATATCTGAACACATTACAGTGTCACTGATGATATCCATTTCTGTAAGTACTTCTCCAAGGATTCTGTCGAAAAGAGAATGTCCGCATCCGGCACAGAATCTATTCTCGCAGTACATAATTTCTGGAACTTTCTTAGGTGCCATTATTAATATACCTCCTCTTCCTTAATCTTGCCTTCAAAGACATCACAAGCGTATTCGATAATCTGATCTACCTTAGCAAGGCATGGTTAAAAAGAGCGTGCTTGATAAAAATGGGATAGTATACATATTACTTATTAAAAACAATACGCAATGCTAATGGACGCAATATTTCCTACAATACGCAATGTTATTGTTTAAACAAGTCAGTTTCTTTAGCCTTGCGTTTATGCCTAACAAGCGTGCTCTTACTAATTCCGGTAATTTCCTCTACCTGATTATATGAGTGGTTCTTGAGAAGCTCCATAGCATGATCAAGTTGCACCTGCTTATACTTTATCAAGAAGCAGGAGATACAATAATCGTGACTAAACTAGATCGAATTGCTCGTTCAACAATAGATGGTGTTGAGCTTGTAAGCAGGCTCTTTGAAAAAGGAGTGATTGTGCATATTCTAAACTTGGGTATGCCTTGCATGATGCATTTGGATTTAGAACAAATACTGAATTCATATCCGATAAAACGATGAAAAAATTTTCAAAATAGTCGAAAAGAGCTAAAAAATACCACATTTTGCAAAAGTCAAACCCCTAAAGACGACTGTTTTCAATAGGTTTCGGGGCTTTTATACTCTTTAAGGGTCAAGCTCGGGAATATATCATGTTAAGAATTTTTGCTTGTGCAGTTGTTCGTGCTTAAAAGCATCTTTACATGAGGTATGCCGTCCAGAAGAAATTCGTCGGAAATGCTTTCAAAGCCAAGCTTTTCATACAAGCCCTTCGCATAAGTCTGGGCTTCGAGATAGATTTGCTCTGCATGATATCGTTCCTTGGCGATACGGATACCCTCGGACAATATTCGACTGCCAAGACCGCAGCGCCGTCTAACAGCAATAACTCGACCTATCGAAACATATTCGCTTTCTGTACCTCTATCCATAATACGAAGATAAGCCTGAATTCCGTTTTCATCTTTCAAGTAAACATGTATAGCCTCCTTGTCTCTGTCATCAGCCTCAGGGTAAGGGCAGTTTTGCTCGACAACAAAGACATTGATTCTCAGCTTAAGTATATCGTAAAGTTCTGAATTAGAAAGTTCGCTAAACTTTTTTTCGTATAATTCCATATGTATAATTCTCCTGAAATCAAGTGTTAATCAGATTTAAGCCAAATTTGTAAAAATTGTTTTATGTGAAACTATGGTATAGCATCAGTTTTAATTTCAGCATAGTATACCTTGTTAATACAGCAAGTAACAGCTTGTTTTCGCTGATGCTAAATTACAAAAAGCCCGGCTTCTGCAAATTGATTATAGCATATAACTATTGAACTGCAAAAAGAAAAAGTGCAGAAAGGATGCATTTTCGGCAATGCTTGCAGCCACCTTATAATATCTGTTCAGAGAGTTCCATATGAACATTGTTATGTATTGAGCAGAGGATAAGGCAGTCAACCTTGACAGCTATCAAAGTTTGGTTTTATTGAGAGTGAGACGATCTGACGGATTTTGGCATTGTCGACGGACCGAGAAAGAAGCTCGTTCAGGTAGTGGAAAAGTTATAAAATCAAAGCATGGCTGTTCATGTCTGATATAATAGGAAAAACTGTAAATAACTCCGAATGGATGTAAAAGCATTGACAATAAATTGTGGCTGAGAATAGCTGCATAGAAATAAAATAGGAGATTATCGTTTGCTTGGCAAAATGCAAGAGGACAGACATATTGCTTTGGTTTTTTGCTTCTGCCTTTGTTATACAACATAGACGATATATATTCATAGTGCAGTAAGCAAATACGAAAAGAAGAAATCCTTAAACATATGAGCTGGCATCCCAATCGTTAGATTTCAGGTCTAACTTTTTGATTAGGTGTATCAATGTTTGGGATTTCTTTTTTGTTGTGCCATAAATGCCGCCTGTAATATTTCCGAAACAACAAGGAAGCCTACCACTGAAAATTTAATCGGTGCAGATAACATTCTTATTCGCTTGATTTTGACAAAACTCCGAGTTATACAGCAGGTCGGCAAAAAACAACTTGACATATATGGACTACAAATGTAAACTATAGCAAATAGGACTACACATGTAGTCCGACATGGCATGGATGAACAGCTTTGATATATGTGTATGTCAAGTATTCAAGTCGCAGCAGCATATATTGCAAGCTTTGGATAGTATCATGCAGTCATATATATATCGAATATACATATACGAACATGTGACTGTAAAGCGAAACAAAGATAAATTTGTAACACCTGCATCACATGCGTGGTATGCGGTAAACAGAAGGAAAAGGAGCATCGAATGGCAAGAAATAAGAATATCAGTGACTCGGAATGGAAAATTATGAAGGCACTTTGGGAAGAACCGGAGCTTACCATAAAGGAAATCGATGAAAAGGTAAAGGCGGCGGGATGGAGCTATACTACGGTGCGTACGCTTGTGACAAGGCTTGCGGATAAAGGCATTATCAGAGCCGACAGGTCAAATCCGGGCAATTTCAGATATTCTCCGATATTATCCGAAAACGAATGTACAATGAACGAAACAAGGAGTTTTTTGGACAGAGTATTTGACGGCAAAAAATCAAAGCTCATAGCTTCGCTTACAAAGGACAGCAGCTTGACAGAGGAAGAAATGAGAACGCTTGCGGCAATTCTTGAAAAGATGGATAAGTAACAGGGGAAATAAGAGGGGTAAGCTATGTTTGAAATTCTAATAAATTCGACAGTGGCGTTGACAGTCGGTATAGCGGCAGTGATGCTTTTAAAATTCATATTGAAAAATCTGATGTCGCCTGAATGGCATGTTGCGATATGGTCAGTCATCTTACCGTTCGTGCTGCTTATGATGGTGCCGGCATTTCAAATAGAAACATCCTTTTCAATGCGCAGCATTTTCCCATATGCTGGCAGAGAGGTGCATAACACGGTAAGCGTCGATGAAACATCGAAAAGCGAAATTATTGATAAGCAGGACGGTGCCAACGGCGGTATTGATGCGAATAATAAAGAAGCTTTAACCGGCGACATCGAAAAGAATATCGGGACAATGGACGGGCTCGGTGAATTCAGTGAGGCAAATGCACTCGGCGAATTCAATAATGCAGAGGAGCTTTGGAATGAGCAGGGAAGCGCCGGCGACGGGACGACAGCCGGATTAAATGAGCTGTTATCCGGCTGTCAAGCGGATGATAAAGATATAAGT
>CAYRZK010000050.1:0-6573 GCA_964428785.1 uncultured Oscillospiraceae bacterium
AGAGCACTTGCAGGAAGAGAAAATGTTCTTATCGACATAAATATGGGGTGTCCCGTTCCGAAAATCGTAAAAAACGGGGAGGGCTCGGCGCTTATGAAAAAGCCGGAGCTTGTTTATGATATAGTGAGAGCAGCGGTCAAGGGTGCAGCGTGCGGAGCGAAAGAGCTCGGAGACGGGCATATGCCCAAGCCGATTACAGTAAAAACACGCATAGGCTTTACAGCGGATACAATCAATGTGGTCGAAGTAGCAAAAGCAGCCGAGGCAGGCGGCGCTGCCGCAGTGGCGGTGCACGGTCGTACGAGAGAGCAATACTACAGCGGCAAGGCGGATTGGACGAAGATCGCCGATGTAAAAAAAGCGCTTTCGATACCGGTTATAGGTAACGGCGATGTGGTTACGGGACATGATGCAGTAAGAATGATGGATGAAACAGGGTGTGACCTTGTTATGATAGGAAGAGGAGCGCTCGGCAATCCTTGGATTTTCCGAGATGCACTTGCAGCGTGGAAAGGCGAGGCAATACCGGAAGCACCTTGTGCGGAGGACAAAATACGACTTATGGCAAGGCATTTTGACGAGCTGCTTGAATACAAGGGCGAATATGCGGCAGTGCGTGAAATGCGAAAGCAGGTAGGCTGGTACCTCAAAGGCATACGAGGCGCAGCAGAGGTGCGTCGCCGCATAAATAGCATAGACGATGCAGCGCAGCTGAGAACGCTTATTTTATCGCTGATTTAGGCTGAGAATGTGACTACACATGCGCAAGCAGCGAACAGAACGAAGCAGGCTTGGAACAAGGCTGCTGCAATTCGCTTGCTCAGACAATGGACAGCTTGTGTTTAAATGTTGAGGTAATGAAGAATAGAAGAATAAAAGAAGTTTGATGACAGAAATCATATAGGAGGATATGGAATGATAAAATATCAAAGCACGAGAGGAAGCGAGAAGAAGCTTAATGCTGCCGGAGCAGTAATTGCGGGGATTGCCGAGGATAAGGGGCTTTATGTTCCGGAAACTATCCCATCACTCCCGTTTGAGCTTGAAAATATGAAAGGCTTAACATATAAGGAAGCGGCATTTAAGGTAATCGGAGCTTTTTTTGATGACTATACGGATGAAGAAATGATGAGCTGTGTGAACGGAGCATACGACGGCAAATTCGAGGCTGAGGATGTTGTGCCGGTAGTTAAGGCAGGCGATGCGTATTTCCTGGAGCTTTATCACGGAAGAACGGCGGCTTTTAAGGACATGGCTCTCTCTATTTTGCCATATCTGCTCACTACGGCGATTAAAAAAGAAAATGAAAATTCAAAGATCTGTATTCTTACGGCAACATCGGGCGATACGGGAAAAGCAGCTCTTGAGGGCTTTGCGGATGTTCCGGGCACTGAAATTATCGTATTCTTCCCGAATAAGGGTGTGAGTGAGGTGCAGGAAAGACAGATGGTGAGCCAGGAGGGCGCAAATACGCATGTGTTTGCGATAAACGGCAACTTTGACGACGCACAGACAGGCGTGAAGAAGATATTCAATGATGATGAATTTGCGGCAAAGCTTGCACTTTCGGGCTGCAAGCTGTCATCGGCAAATTCAATAAATATCGGACGACTTGTGCCGCAGGTAGCATATTATGTATATGGCTATGCCAAGCTCATGGAGCAGGGTGTGATAAATGCCGGCGATAAGATAAATGTTGTAGTGCCTACAGGTAATTTCGGAAACATACTTGCGGCTTACTATGCAAAGCAGATGGGTATTCCTATCGGCAAGCTTATCTGCGCTTCAAACAAGAATAATGTTCTTACAGATTTTATTACAACAGGAACATATGATATCAGAAGAGAATTCTATATGACGAATTCACCTTCAATGGATATCCTGATTTCGAGCAATCTTGAAAGACTGCTTTACCACCTTTCGGGAAATAACGGTGAAGAGATTAAGGGGCTTATGGATAAGCTTGATACGGAAAAGGTCTACACTGTTTCAGACAAGGTAAAAGACGGAATGAAGGAGTTTTACGGCGGTTTTTGCAGCGTAGAGGATACAAATGCTGCAATAGGTAAAATGTATGAAGAAAACGGATATCTTATGGATACGCATACAGCTGTTGGCTATAAGGTGTATGAGGATTACAGAAATGCAACAGGAGATACGACACCTACGCTCGTGGCTTCAACGGCGAGCGCATATAAGTTTGCGGAGAGTGTAGGCGAGGCGATAGGCTTACCGAAGCAGGAGAACGGCTTTGCAGCTATAGCAGCAGTTAACGAAAAAACAGGCGTAAGAGTACCGAAAGGCTTAAAAGATCTTGAAAATAAGCCGGTGCGCCATGACAGTGTGATCGATATTAAGGATATGCCGGAGGCAGTGTACAATTCGGTAAAATAGCCGCAAAATTTAAAACCGTATGACATTATGGCATGATTGCGGCTTAAAAGCTCAGACATGGAGGGGATGTTTAAAATGGCAAGGATAATCGCAGCATCGCAGAACAAAGATAAAATACATGAAATTGAAGCCATTACCAAAAAATTCGGCATGGATACGATTTCGAGAGATGATGCCGGTGTGCCCAAGGTGGAAATAGAAGAGGACGGCGAGACCTTTGAAGAAAATTCATACAAAAAGGCATACGAGGTAATGAAGCTGTGCGGCGAAACAACGATTGCGGACGATTCGGGGCTTATGGTAGATTATATAGACGGCGCTCCGGGTGTGTATTCGGCTCGTTTTTCGGGAGAAAATGCAACATATGACTCGAATAACGACAAGCTGCTCGATATGCTTAATGGCGTGCCGTATGAAAAGCGAACTGCCAAGTTTGTGACTGTAATTACGCTTGTAAGACCTGACGGAAGCAAGCTTATTGCAAGAGGCGAATGTCCCGGACATATTGCGGAGGAAAAGCGTGAAGGCAAGGACGGATTTGGGTTCGGTTATGACCCGGTATTCATTCCGGAGGGGTATAGTGAAACATTTGCGGAGCTTGGTTCTGAGATTAAAAATGAGGTGGGACACAGAGCCAAAGCCCTTATGGAGCTTGAGAGGTTACTTACATGTTATCAAGAGAAAGAATAAGAGCGATAATTTTTTCGATTTTAAAGCAATTTAAAGATCCGTTTTATAACGGCTTTGCGGCACAGCTCGGATTTTATTTCCTGCTTTCGGTAATTCCGATGATGATACTGCTTTCACAGATACTCGGACTGTTCTCGATATCGATGCAGTTTTTGGAAACATGGATATCGCAGTATATTACGGGCGAAGCGATCGATATAATAACGGGACTGGTGCATTTTATGCCGTCAACAGGCACGAATATATTATTTACATTGATTGCACTTTGGGCGGCGTCTCGTGCGCAGTTTGCCATGATGCGTCTTACGAATTACACATACAGCGGCGGCAGGAGGCTCGGACGAGGCTTCTGGCGTGACAGATTTCGTGCCGTACAGACGATACTTTTCACGCTTTTTGCGTTTACATTTGCGCTTGTTATTATCGTATACGGCGAAATGATATTGAAAATAGTCATCTCGTGGATTGCCTACAACAGACAGATGGCATATGAGCTTGACCGTATGTGGTTTGTCGTAAGATGGCCTATGGCGGCGGCGCTATACTTCTTTATGGTAAGCTACAACTATTATGTACTTCCGACGGACAGGAAGAAATTTAAGGAAATATTGCCCGGCAGCATATTCGCATCTGTAGGTATGGTAGTTGCGACTATGGTTTTCAGACTGTATGCTAACAATACAGCTAATTACGATATCATTTACGGTGCGCTGGCATCGGTTGTAGTGCTGATGATTTGGTTTTATTTGCTTGCATGGGCGCTCGGTCTTGGCATTATGTTCAATAAGGCATGGGCTGATACGAGGCATATGGTAAAGAAAAACAAATAACAAAGAATGTGTGCCGGTAGGACGATGAAATAGGAAACAAGGCGGCCGCATCGTATAAATTAAATATAACAGTAAACTGTGAGCTCAGAGCCGTTTTAGGCGATGAGCTCTTTTTGCATGTGAAGACGGATATTTTTCATATACCGTGTTTTAGCTTTAAGCCTGCGATTTTGTGTGATTATATGTGGGATACGATAAAAGAATATTGGTGATTTGGAAAATGACACTTTACAAAAACTTTACAAAGTTTTGACAGAGAATGCATAGATTTAAAGCAGTGTTTGATGATAAGTTATAACAGGAAATTGCGCAAGGCAGTTTCATAATATGAGTTTCAGCAAAACGAGGTAAAATTTATGTCAATGTTTGAATTTATCGGGCAGGCGCTGCACAATCCCATGCTTATGGTATCTACAATACTGACGCTCGGCGTGATATTGGTGAATGGATGGACAGATGCGCCGAATGCGATAGCGACATGTGTTTCGACAAGGGCGATCGCTCCCCGTAAGGCGATTATTATGGCAGCGGTGTTTAACTTTCTCGGAGTGTTCGTAATGACATCTGTCAATGCATCAGTGGCAATGACTATTTACAATATGGTGGATTTCGGAGATAACACGGAGGCGGCGCTGATAGCGCTCTGTGCTGCAATGGCGGCGATTGTAATATGGGCTACGGCGGCTTGGTATTTCGGTATTCCGACAAGCGAAAGCCATGCACTGATAGCGGGGCTGACGGGTGCGGCAGTGGCTATACAAAACAGCTTGGATGGTGTAAATCCCGTTGAGTGGATCAAGGTCTTGTATGGGATTGTCCTTTCGACGCTTCTCGGCTTCGGAATAGGCTTTGTGACTGCCAAGACAACAGCATTTCTGTTCCGCAACCGGAACAGACTTAAATGTGAGAGATTCTTTGCGGGAGCACAGGTGGGCGGCGGTGCAGCTATGGCATTTATGCACGGAGCGCAGGATGGGCAGAAATTTATGGCGATATTCCTGCTGGGCGCAGCGTTTTCGCAGGGCGAAGCTTCCGCATCATCTTTCGTAGTTCCGATATGGCTTATGGTGCTGTGTTCTGTAGTAATGGGACTCGGAACATCGATAGGCGGTATGCGTATCATAAAATCGGTAGGAATGGATATGGTGAAGCTTAAGCCTTATCAGGGCTTTGCTGCGGATCTTTCGGCGGCGCTTTGTCTCCTCTTTTCATCGCTCACAGGTATTCCGGTAAGCACAACGCATACAAAGACAACGGCAATGATGGGAGTCGGGGCAGCAAGAAGAATAAGCAATGTGAACTGGGGAGTGGTAAAAGACCTTGTGATGACATGGGTATGTACATTTCCGGGATGCGGACTTCTCGGTTATATAATGGCAAAGCTTTTCTTAGTGTTATTCGGATAGATTAAAAAGGAGTACAAAATGGCAAGGAAGAAGAATGATTATTTCAAAATGATGGAGGAGCAGGCAGCATATTGTGTTAATGCGGCATCGCTGCTTGAAGAGATTGTTGAAAATTTTTCGACATATACGATAAATGAACGCCGTGAAAGTATGCACGAGATTGAAAGAGAAGCGGATGAGGTATATCACGACATCGTAGCAAAGCTCACATCGGAGTTTATTACACCTATTGATCAGGAAGATATATTGAGGCTGGTACAGCTTATCGACAATATTACGGACGCAGTAGATGAGGTAGTACAGAATTTCTATATGTATCATGTAAACAAAGTGGGCGACGATGCTGTGAAGCTGTCAAAGCTTGTGAACAAGTGTGTTACTGCATTCGGCATGGTGGTGAGTGAAATGAAAAATTTCAAGAAGCCTGCCGAGCTTAAGAGATATATTAAGCTTGTAAATGATACGGAAAGTGAAGCGGATGAGGCTTATGCCGATGCTATGTACAGATTGTTTGCGTATGATGCTGATTATAAAACGCTTGCTGGCAATAAAGAGGTCTATGGCAGCCTTGAGGAATGCTGCGATATGTGTGAGGAAGCCTGCCGAGCTTAAGAGATATATTAAGCTTGTAAATGATACGGAAAGTGAAGCGGATGAGGCTTATGCCGATGCTATGTACAGATTGTTTGCGTATGATGCTGATTATAAAACGCTTGCTGGCAATAAAGAGGTCTATGGCAGCCTTGAGGAATGCTGCGATATGTGTGAGGAAGCAGCCGATGTGGTGGAGCAGATTATCATAAGGAACACTTGATGCTCCGGAGGTACTTGGCGAGAGCAGTTAACGATGCAGCGATTGCACAGGGCAGCTTGACGACGGATATGATAGATGATGCCGGAGGGCGAGATGTCTTGAAGGCAATGCCGCCTATAAAGCAGATTATCCTCTATGTGCTCTCGGATGATAATCTGTCGATAGTGAGAGGCTCATACTTTGAGGAAGCACAGAAGCAGACGGTTATTGATGCAATGACTGTTGTCGCTCAGACGGTAGAGTTTTAATGTGAATCTTAATAAATCGGAATAATAGTACAAAAGCCGCTGTATAATATTTTGAAGCGAAAGCCGCTGCGTAAATAAATATCGGAATGAAGCACAAAATTTAACGACATGAGCTGTTAAGTAGGTGTTTTCATATAAGTGTATAACAAAAAAGTATCAGCCGGTATACCAAAAAGTGTCAGCCGATATAC
>CAYRZK010000051.1:0-6562 GCA_964428785.1 uncultured Oscillospiraceae bacterium
GCCTTATATCGGTATGCCGATATGCCTTAACGGGTGTATAAATATAGGTGATTCGGCAAGTGATGACGCATGTGGCAGCATGTCGGACTGCATTAACGATATGCCGCTTGCTATGGCATATGTCCCGATGCAGAAATGGAACAGTGTGTATGATATAGGCGAGGGATTTTTTGCCGGAACGATTTTCCCTTGTCTTAATCTGCCGTTTATGGGAGGTGGCAGCAAATGAACCGTCAGGAATTGTTAAGACGCATACAAATGCTTGGCTTTGCTGTTGCGGAAGCTAATTTGTATCTGAATACTCATCCGCACGATAAGGCTGCTCTCGGCTACTATGATAAGTATAATGTGCTTTATAAGCAATCCGTTGAGGAATATGAAGATACCTACGGTCCGCTTACTTCGTATGGTGTTAATACTGAGGACGGCTGGAGCTGGATAAACAGTCCGTGGCCATGGGAATTGGAGGGATAATTATGTGGACTTATGATAAAAAATTACAGTTTCCGGTAAATATTAAAAATCCGAATCCAGCTATGGCTAGGTTTATAATTACGCAGTTCGGAGGTCCGGATGGAGAATTGGCTGCATCCCAAAGATATCTTTCACAAAGGTATTCCATGCCATACAAGGAAGCTGTTGCTACATTGACAGATATAGGCACGGAAGAGCTGGCGCACATGGAAATGATATGCGCTATTATTCATCAACTCACAAGAAATCTTACAACAGAGCAAATTAAAGATTCGGGCTTTGCAGAATACTTTGTGGATCATACGGTAGGGCTGTATCCTCAGGCAGCTGCGGGTTTCCCGTTTACAGCCACCGCTTTTCAGTCTAAAGGCGATGCGATCACTGATTTAGTCGAAGATATGGCAGCAGAGCAAAAAGCTCGTACGACATACGATAATATTTTAAGACTTGTGGATGATCCTGATGTAATTGAACCTATTAAATTTCTGCGTGAACGAGAAATAGTACACTTCCAGCGCTTCGGCGAATCACTCAGAATCGCTCAGGACAACTTAAATGCCAAAAACTTCTATGCTATAAATCCGGAGTTTGATATTAAACGCTGATATGCCGAAATGGGCAGATACCGAAAAATCGGCTCTGCCCATTTGTAGCTCTTCATATATCTTACATCAGACGGTTTAGTTTACATAAAATTTGAAACGGTCTCCGAGTACAGGACTAACGCAGCCCTGAACCTGCTTTATCGCCCTCTGTGCTTGGCTTTTTTCTTTTCCTGTCGTATAGCAAATTGACGCTTTTTTTCTTCTTTCTTTTGCTCACGAGTTCTGGATTTCCTATCGACCTTGGATTGCTCGTGCTGCAGCTTCAATGCCTGCTGCACTTTAGTTCCGATACCTTTAGTCTCCAATTGACGGTTGATTTCACGCTGCATACGCTTGGGATTGATTCGATATTCCGGTATATTATCTGTTTTAATAGGAGGACTGAATTTCAAGCCATTCCAATTTTTCATCAAAAAATCATAGACCTCATAATCTTTTGGCTCTGCGCCAAAAGTGATTTTACATACCGTATATTCGTCGTTGTCCAAACGCTCGTAAAGACCTATCAAAAAAGGATTTTCAAATAAGATGGTTAAGCTGCATTTCATAAGTGCTTCATCAGTTTTCGATAAACTGCTTTTCAAATGCGTCGAGCCATTCCAAAAGAGCTTGATAGACAAGGCGCTGCTGTTCAAAAATCGTCCTGCCGACAAGCGGAATATCAGCATAATCAGCAGAGTATTTCTCATTGGACATAGCTGAAACGGCAATATTACTGCGTAGCTTGCCGATCAGTTCCAATGCCTTACCTTTTTCCAGCTTATTGAGATTGCTAATGACAACATTGAAATCAAACAATAAAGCTATATTTTCGTTTACATAAGCTTCCATAAGCTGTTCAAAATAGGAACGCCCTTTATCCGTAATGGAATATACGGCTTTATCGGCATATCTGTCACCTTTAACAATATCACTTTTAAGATATCCTTTTTCTTTAAGACTGATGACCTTGCGATAAACAGAAGGTACGCTTATTTTAGTCCATCGTGAAAAATGATGATACTCCACATCTTTTTGAATATCATAGGCGCTTTGTGGTTTCTCGGATACAATGCCAAGTATGACCAAATCTATTGACGACATAATATCACCTCCATACACTATCAACAATAGTACTATCATAGAAAGTAAAAATCAAGCTTGATTTACAAATTTTATAATTTTTACATCTTATGACTTGTTTTTATACTTATTTAACGATTTTTATTTCGTTATACCTGAAATGCAGCGCATTTGCTCGAAGCACGAGCAAGCGATATTTGCCGGTGAAATGTCAATTTGGATATGAGGCTGCGGATGTGTGCAGAGCGATCAAGCTAAACAAAACCGTTCAATTTAATCATGGGGGCTGTCTGACAATGTCCAGCAAGGGAAAGAGCTTGACAATACAGCCGCCGGGGCTGTACAATTAATTATATAGATAGGGCTTTAAAAAGGTACTGAGATGCCTGAAGCAAAATGAGGTAAGCCTTGCCATGCGGCAGGGCTGTTCGATTTATGGAGAAAAATATGAACAGAGAACCAAAGCTTCGTGCAACGCTTATGAGCGAGGCTGATATGAAGCGTGCGCTTAAGCGTATGTCACATGAAATTGCCGAAAAAAATCACGGTTGCGAAAACATTGTGATTTTGGGAATAAAGCGGCGAGGTATGCCGCTTGCGGACATCCTTGCAAAGAACATATTTGCGATAGAGGGCTTGGAAGTGCCGGTAGGCGAGCTTGATATCACATATTACAGGGATGATCTTGTTAAAATAGCAGAAGGCACTCCGATAACGAAATGCGAGGATATCGGCGTTGATATTACAGGAAAAGATGTTGTTCTTGTTGACGATGTGCTGTATACGGGAAGAACCGTAAGAGCGGCTCTCGATGCGGTGATGGCACATGGCAGAGCTGCCACGATCCAGCTTGCTGTGCTTATTGACAGAGGACACAGAGAGCTGCCTATACGAGCCGATTATGTCGGCAAAAATGTACCAACATCAAAAAACGAAATCGTTTCTGTAAAAGTAGCCGAATACGATGGCGAGATGAGTGTAAATTTATATATTGCTGAATAATTTTATTACGGTCTTGTTTTCTCCGGCAAAAGTATGCTTGTTAGGAAATCGACCGATTATGGAGGAAATATCAAAATGGTGGGTGTATTTGCAAATGTAGCGGCTATAATAGTAGGCTCGCTTACCGGAACAGTATTTAAACGAGGAATACCTGAAAAGCTTGTAGAAGCTGTGATGCAGGCTTTGGGTCTATGTGCAATTTATATTGGTATTGACGGTGCTTTAAGCGGAACGAATTCGCTTATACTGCTCATTTCTATGGTTTTGGGAACCTTGATCGGTTCGCTTGCAGACCTGGACGGCAGATTTGAAAGGGGAGCACAGAAAATAGGAGACAGGTTTAAAAAGCCCGGAAGTGAAAATAAGTTCTCCGAAGGGTTTGTGACGGCAACGCTTTTGTTCTGTGTTGGGGCTATGGCTGTAGTAGGCTCGATCGAAGCCGGTATCACAGGTGATAACAGCACATTATATACAAAAGCAATTCTTGACGGTGTATCGGCGGTGGCATTTTCATCGGTTTTCGGCTTAAGCGTAATGGTAGCTGCCATTCCTGTACTGTTTTATCAGGGCGGTATTGTACTGCTTGCACAGCTTCTTGAGCCTCTCGCATCAAATGCATATATGATTGCGGAGATGACATGCGTAGGCTCGATATTGATTATGGTGCTCGGTCTTAATGTTATCGGAATTACAAAAATTAAAGTTATGAATATGCTTCCAGCAATACTATTCCCGTTTATACTTTGCAATTTTATGTAGACAGCGGGCATGCACGGCGGAAACATTGCTTTGACGATATTTATTCAAAAAACACGAATGAAATAGTATGAATAATCGGTCGGAATTATTGGATTTAAAAGAGAAAGAAAATACGAAAAGTGTATATTTATCTGTAAATGCGAATGCAAAGCTGCGAGAATATATTAGTTCTTTGGGCTATGAGATACATGATGTGGCAAGCAGTAATGCCGTCTATGCAGAGGTAGCGGCACATCCTGATATTTACATGTGCAAGCTCGGCAGTGAGCCGGCAGCGCCGATATATCACGGATATATCGATAAGCTGGGATACAGATATCCGGAAAACATCAGATATAATGCGGTTTTGTGCGGAGAATATTTTATACATAATTTGAAATATACTGATGATGAGCTATTGGAAACGGCAGAGACATATATTTCGCATAAATATAAAACGGGACATATGAGAAAAATTCATGTTTCACAGGGTTATGCCAAGTGCAATATGGTAGTGGTTGACGATACTCATATTATAACGGAGGATGCCGGAATAGCCAAAGCGATAGAGCTTGCAATGTGGCGAGAAAGAAATGCCATAGGCAGAGGTAAGGGTGAGGACAGGCTGAACGAGCAGCAAATGCTTGAGGCAAGACGCTTGCATGTGCTTTTGATTACGCCTAAGCAAACGGCGCTTGCCGGTTTTCCATACGGATTTATAGGAGGCGCTTCTGGGCGAATCGATAATGAAATAATTTTTAAC
This sequence comes from uncultured Oscillospiraceae bacterium, assembly GCA_964428785.1. GTDB lineage: Bacteria > Bacillota > Clostridia > Peptostreptococcales > Anaerovoracaceae > QAKD01. The sequence goes on from CAYRZK010000051.1 coordinate 4,645, forward strand.
GGTGACATAACAAAGCATACCGATTATGAAAAAATCAAGTCATTCATCGATGATGCGGGTCTAAAAATAAAATATTTTGATTATCCGCTTAACGATATAGGAAGCATTATTGCGGTAAATACGGAAAATGCCGTTTAGCATAAAAAAGGAGAATTTGATGAAAAAACATGCGATTATTCCGGTATTTATCCCGCACAAGGGCTGCCCGAACGATTGTGTTTTTTGCAACCAAAAGGCGATTACAGCCCGTACTGCGGATGTTTATCCGGAAGATGTTGAAAGAATAATAAAAGAATATCTGCCGACTCTTGAGGGGCGCAGCTTGGAGGAGATTGAGGTCGCATTTTTCGGCGGGAGCTTTACAGGCATACCGATAGAGGAACAGTCGGCTTTTCTTGCAGTTGCCAAGAAATACAAAGATGAGGGACGCATAGATAAGATACATCTTTCAACACGCCCGGATTATATTGACAGAATAATTCTCGACAATCTAAAGAAATATGATGTGGATGTAATCGAGCTCGGTGTTCAGTCGTTTGACGAAGAAGTGCTTGCAGCGTCCAATCGAGGACACAGTGTTCAGGTTGTCTATGATGCGTGTGCACTTATTCGTGAATACGGATTTACACTCGGTATACAGTTGATGATAGGGCTTCCTGAGGATACGAGAGAGCGTTCGATCGAGTCTGCAAGAAAAACAGTGGAAATAGCGCCGGAAATAGCAAGGCTGTATCCTACAGTTATCCTCAAGGATACAGAGCTTTATGAAATGTACAAATGCGGCACATACAATCCCGAAAGCCACGAGCAAATGGTCGAAACGGTTAAGGAAATGTATAAAATATTAACAGATGCAGGCATCAATGTCATCAGAGTTGGGCTGAAAAGCACCGAAATAATAAATGACAGTGAAAATGAAGAAAGTGCGGTGGCTGGCAATTCATACCATCCGGCATTCAGGCAGCTTGTTGAGGGCTCTATTGCAAGAGATATCATAGAAGCAAAACTCATGGAGCTTTTCGGTCGAGAGAGTGTGAGCAGCATGAGCAATGAACATAGTACAGGTACAGGCAGCTCGTTACAGGAAAACATCGATAATGAATATAAAAGCCTGATGTTATCAAAACATGTCATAAAGATAGCTTCAAACAGCAGAGAGTTTTCAAATATGATAGGTCATAAAGGGGTAAACAAAAAATATTTTCTCAATAAATATACTTGGCTGGATATTAAGTATGAGCAGGACAATACCCTTGCGGACGGAGAGATATCTGTGGTAAAATTAAATACTACGGATAAATAAATATAAAATGAAAGGAACAAAAAAATGAAAGCAGTTATTACTGTAATTGGAAAAGATATGGTAGGCTTACTCGCAAGAGTATCGGCGACTTGTGCTGAAAGCAATGCAAATGTACTTGAAGTGACACAGAGTGTGCTCCAGGATTATTTTGCAATGATTATGATTATAGATATTACAAAAATGAATTGTGACCTTGAGTGCCTCAGAGAAAGACTCGCAACAAATGTGCCGGAGATGATTATTCATGTTATGCATGAAGATATCTTCAATTCCATGCACAGGATTTAAATTCGTGCGGATTACGAAAGGAGCGTGACTTAATTGCTTAATACAACAGATATCATGGAAACCATAAACATGATACAGAACGAAAACCTCGATGTGCGCACGATCACTATGGGAATATCGCTTCTCGACTGTGCGGACAGCGATATAGATAAGTCTTGCAAAAAAGTATACGATAAGATTTACAGACTTGCAAAGGATCTGGTGAAAACAGGTGAAGCCATAGAGAAAAAGTATGGTATCCCGATCGTAAATAAAAGAATATCGGTTACTCCGGTCGCCATGCTCGTAGCCGCAAGCGGAGGAGATCCTGTCAAATATGCCAAAACG
>CAYRZK010000052.1:0-2142 GCA_964428785.1 uncultured Oscillospiraceae bacterium
GTATACGAACATGCTGTTACCGACTGATGGATATTATCAATCTCTGTAGGTTCAGTACCCTTGATGAAGTATTCATAGCGTATCGTACCTCTGTCATCGAGTGATGAAAGCTCGGACGGAAGAAGTCCGCTCTTGGTGTCTATCTGTACAGCGACAACATTTGACGGCTGCGATGGGAAGCTTTCGGTAGGAAGTCCGGCACATACACGCTTCATTACCTTGCCCCATACAGCACATGCTGCATCAGAGCCGCTCGAAAGCTCAAGGTTCACATCGTTTCCTATCCATACGGAAGCCGTATACTGCGGTGTAAAGCCAACAAACCATACATCGTAGTTATCGTTTGTAGTACCTGTCTTTCCGGCTACAGGCTGATTTGGAATGGCTGCCTTAGCTCCGAAGCTTTCGGTTACTACAGATCTTAAAATATCTGTCATAATGAAAGCTGCGCCCTCATCCATAACCTTTTCGGTATGCGGTGTGTTTTCCAATATGGTTTCGCCATTTTTGTTTGTAACATGCGTATATACGATAGGCTCTACATATGTGCCTTCGGTTACGAAAACGCTGTATGCGCCGCACATTTCGAGAGGTGATATACCGTTAGTCATACCGCCGAGTGCAAGCGATGACAGGTTGAGATCGTTGACATCGCCGCTTGTAACAAGCGATGTTACTCCGAGCTTTTTAAGGAAAGTCGATGAATAATCAACTCCTACCTGCTGAAGCACTTTTACTGCATTTACATTGACCGATTGCTGTACGGACTCACGGAGTGTATGGAGACCTCTGTAACCCGAATACCAGTTTGATGGCCATACCTTGCCGCCGATGATAAGCGGAGCATCATCGATAACCGAGGCGGCTGTCCAGTATTTGCCGTAGCTGTTGCCGACTGCGTTTCCGGCATTATCGTAAGTCGCAAATGTCGGTGTGCTGCCGCCCTGCATTATTTCGTAGCTCTGCTGGAGTGCAGGCCCGTAAACTGCAATAGGCTTGATTGATGAGCCCGGCTGACGAGGATTGATGGCTCTGTTGTAGAGCTTCTGTCCGGAAGTGTTCCTGCCGCCTGTCATAGCCTTTACTTCACCTGTTTTGTAGTCTGTGATTACCATTGCCGACTGTGGCTGTACGACCTTTTGACGAAGCACATAATAGCCGCTTGCGACATAGAGATTGCCGTTTTCATCTGTCATGATGTAGTCCTTATAATCGCTGCTTTCAAAAAGCTCTGCCGAGATGATGGCGTTGCCGTCATTATCTCGTGTTTTATACTGCTGCGGGATAAGGATAGTACCGCCTTGTATACTGTAGAAAATGCCGTTTTCTATAGTATACATGTTCTTGAATTCTATAGAGATATCTATATTGCCCTGTACGGTGGTCTTATAGAAATTGAGGCGTTTGCCGCTGTAAAGCATAAGATCACCATTATCGAGCCATTTGTATTCGTCCGAGCTGAATGTAAAAGTGCCGTTTTCATCAAAGTAGTTTGAGTATGAATAAAGCAGCAGCTTTCCGGATGAGGAGACAACATTGCCGGCAGCATCCTTTTTGATATTCGCAACTGTAGGGAAGTTGGAAGTATTTGAGTATTCTTCGTCAAGGATCATCTGAATATCGGAATCCATCGTAGTGTATATTTTGAGACCGCTTGTGTAGATCTTTTCACGAGCGTCAGCATATTCGAGATGATTAAGCGCCGCATAGTCACTGATTACCTGATCTATGACATAGTCGGAGAAATATGATGAAACCTCGTTGAGACTGCGCATATTTGGATTGATATGCGTGAGCAAATCTTCTTCGAGAGCTGCATCCCGTTCTTCCTCGGTGATATATCCCTGTGCACACATGTTTACGAGCACCTGTCTTCGTCTGCCCTCGGAAGCATCGCCGTTGTATACATATGTGTAGTCATCGCCCTGATGAATGATGATATGTGATTCGGGGTCAACATCCTCCGGATCGAGTTTTTTAATGAGGGCATAGTCGCTCGGAGCTTTCGGCAGTGCAGCGAGTGCGGCACATTCGATGAGCGTAAGATCCTCAGCATCCTTTGAAAAATATGATTGTGCAGCTGTTTGTACGCCGTATGAATCAAATCCGAAATTTATGGTATTGAGATATGCTTCCATAATG
>CAYRZK010000052.1:2152-6558 GCA_964428785.1 uncultured Oscillospiraceae bacterium
ATGAGTTCCTTGGAAAGCTCTTTTTCGATGACTACGGTGTAATATGCTTCTGCTACCTTTCGTGTAAGCGTACGATCGGATGAAAGATATATGTTCCTTGCGAGCTGCTGGGTAATGGTACTTGTACCGCCTATATGCCCACCGTTAAATACAGCATCCTTGATCGCTCCGAAGATTCTTATGACATTGAAGCCGTTGTGCTCCGCAAATGTCTTGTCCTCAATAGCAATGAATGCGTTCACGAGATTGTCAGGTAAGTCGGAATATTCGACATTGGTTCGTGTTTCGTTGCTTCCGACCGTTGCGATGATGTTTCCGTCATCATCATAAAGCACAGAGCTTTCGGAAAGCATTGAATAAATGTTATCCGGGTTGATATCAGGGAGCCTGAAAATAATTACGGCAGCCCATCCGCAGAGAAGAAGCGCCATAATTATTCCGACGAGGATAACATTTCGTATGAGCTTTTTCGTATTAATTTTATACTTTTTCTTTTTTCTTGTTTTCTTTACAGTCATATCGTTTGATGTGTTATCGGTATTTTCATTGTGTGCCGTATCGTTCGCTTCTTCATCGGTGCTTACGATTTTTGAAGCGATATTTTGAAGCTTGTCAGAGATACCGTGCATGATATTGCTGCTGCGCTGTTTGTTTTTTCTTTCTTGAAGCCTTTCGGATCTTGTCCTACGCACGGAGGATGAATCTGTATCGTTCAAGAAATCAGAAATAACGGCATCTTTAATATCTTCTTCGGTTTTGGTAAAGCCTTCGGTAATCTTGTCAAACTCGGTAAGAAAATCGTTAAGTTCACGATTATTATCCTTGTTGAAATCGTCACCCAAAATTATCACCTGCCTTTTGATTTAGCTGAAATTATTGTCGTTTACGCCGATTATCACGAGTAACAGCACTTTTTTGCAAGGGCTTTGTTACGCAGTGCTTTAATCATTGTAAAACGGATTAAAGTGCCGAGGGCACAATTAAAATCCTTGATATACAAGGATAGATGTGCCTATTGTATCATAACTTTCATCAATTGGCAAACTTTGTTGATATTTCAAGACGACGGTGCTATAATGGAAAAATATGGAAAACAAAAATGAAAATTATCAAAAAGTAAGGAGAGTATATTGAGGCGACCTGTTGCGGCGATGTGCTTCGGAATGATATTGGGATGCATATTCGTTTATAAAATATCTGATGGCATATGTCGGCAAGCCAAATTCACGGCATTGCTTATTCTTTTGGTTAGTGTGTCTGTTTCTGCCGTAAAATATTATTATACCGGCAAAAATAAGGCGCACAGGCTGACGCTGTATCTTTTTACGGGCGGTATTGTTATCGGGAGCGTACTTATGCTGTATGCGATAAACAGCCATGGTGAGCTGTATTATCATGCCGGAGAAGCGGCAGATATCAAGGGAACCGTGGTAAAAACGGAATTTGACGAAAGCGGCGAGCTGAGCAGATTGAAAATAGCGACGGCGGACGGAAGTAAGGTGCTGGCTTCAGTAAAAGGCGAAAGTATTATAAATGAAGATATTACCGGAGAAACGGTGAGCTTCAGAAGCGTGATAAGTATGCCTGCCGAGAGGAGAAATCCGAAATGCTTTGACTACAGGCTGTATTTAAAAAGCATGGGAATTGAAACGGTTACGGAGGTAAATGCTTCGCAGATAGAAATAATCGGAGTTTCGAGGAAGCCTTATCACAGATATTTACGAATAACAGCGCATTTCAGACAGGAATTTACGGATAAGCTTACGGACAAAATAGGAAGCGAAAGAAGCGGTCTGATAACGGCAATGATGTTCGGAAACAAAGAGCTTGTTTCGGCAGATGTATATGAAGAATTTCAGAGAAACGGAACGGCGCATGTCCTTGCGGTAAGCGGACTTCATATAGGCGCTGTGTATGCTGCGCTCCGTGCTGTGACGGGAAAAAGAAGAAGTCGAGCGAATTTTGCCGTTACGGCAGCCGTCATGTTCGTATATGCCGCACTCGCTTCGTTTGCGCCGTCCGTAATAAGGGCGGCATCGATGATTGCGGTACATGCATATGGAGATTTAAAAAACAGGCACTACGATATGCTCAGTGCATCATGTCTGTGTATGGCGGCAGCTGTAGCAGTCAATCCGTATATTATTTTTAATGTGGGATTTCGTTTGTCATATACGGCAGTAATTTCAATATGCATTTTGGGCAGGTGCTTGGGGCGGTTTATTCACGGCAGTCTGCTTCCGACTGTTTCGGTGCAGGCGAGTATGATTGCAGTGACGGCGCAGACCTTCAACTATTTTTCAATAGGCTCATTTATAGCGAACATCCCCATAATATTTCTTACGGGGATTGTTGTTCCGTCCGGACTTGTCATGATGTTTTTGACGATGCTTTCACAGATTCCGTTTTTTGATAATGTGCTTGGGATTGCAGCGAGGTTTCCGGCGTGTCTATGCGATATGATTATTCTGATAAACAGCATTACATATGCGGGCGGAAAACTGACCTTTGATGTTGTAAGCCCGTCTGTTTTCGGGCTGATTATGTATTTGGGGATAATTATGTTTGTTTCGTCGGAGCTGTGTTTTATGTGGTTTAAAAAGGGGCTGAAAAAGCACTTTGTATATGCACTTGTGATACTTGTACTGTTTGCTGTGACGGCAGATGCTGCTTGCGATGACGGCTTCAGCCGAGCCGGGCTGGTGTTTGTTGATGTGGGGCAGGGAGACTGCTTGCATATAAGAACTCCGGACGGATACAACTGCTTGATAGACGGTGGCGGTAGTGCATCTTATGATGTCGGAAAGAAAACCTTAAAGCCTTATCTTCTTAAAAATGGTGTACAAAAAATCGATATGGCGGTAGTGACGCATCTTCATACCGATCATTACGGCGGAATAGTGTCGCTGTGTAATGACGGAATGGTGAATAAGCTCTGTGTTTATGCGGGAAATATTGTGAATGAGGATAGAATAATTGAGGAAACGGGCATGTCAAGAGAGGATATCTTATATGTAAAGGAGGGTGATGTGCTTGAACTTGGAAGTGTCGCCGAAGCGGTGGTAATGAGCCCACCGGAGCTTACGGAAACAGAATATGAGGAGCTTGCCGCCGGAGCTGATGAAAACAAAAGCTCGCTTATACTAAAGGTCAAGTACGGTGATATTTCAATCCTTATGACTGGCGATATAAGCGCCGATGCCGAAAAAGAGCTTGCTGCGAAATACGGAGACGGGCTTGCTTGTACTGTTTTAAAGGCTGCGCATCACGGCAGCAAATACAGTAGCTGCAATGAATTTACAGAGGCGGCTGCGCCGAGAGCCGTGGTATTTCAGGTGGGCAGGAACAACTACGGACATCCAGACAAAACATTAATTGAAAAATTGGAAGAAAAAGATATAATGGTATATAGAAATGATGTACACGGTGCAATAGGGATAACCAGAATTAAAAAGAAACACGATATTATTACAGTTATAAAGGAGCGGCGGCAGAGCAGTGCGTGGTGATCCGAGCCGGCAGGTGTGAGCTGTGTAAGATATATAAGAAGTATACAAGAGGGTATATAATGGCGGAAAAAAAGGTGCGTGAGCATGCATTTAAAAGAATAGCGGCTGATGTGAAAAGCGGTGATATAAAGAGTCCGGTGCTTTTGTGCGGAAAGGAACAATATCTTGTGGAATGGGCGACCGAGCTGATCATAAAGAAATTCGTAAGCGATGCGATGCGACCGTTTGATTATGTGAGATTCGATGAAGATACATTCTCGCTGGATGCGGTGACGGAGGCGTGCGAAACGCTTAGTTTGCTGTCGGAAAGGAGAGTGGTCGTCGTTTCGGGGCTTGCGGCGATAGAGGGCAGGAAACAAAAGGGCTTTACGGAAAATGACGAAGTGAGGCTTGTGGAGTATATTAAAAGTATTCCGGACAATACCGTTTTGATTTTTACATGCGAGACGCCGGACAAAAGAAAGAAACTATACAAGGCATGTGAAACGACGGGAAGCGTGTATGATTTTACCGCTTTGAGTGAAAAAGACCTTACAGCATTTATCGTGAAGAGATTTAAGGCGGCTGGCAAGGTAAGCAGGCAGGCTGTGATTAATGAGATAGTGCAAGGCAGCGGATATTATAACAAGGAAACTGATTACAATCTCTATAATCTTGAAAACGACTTGAAAAAGATTATAGCGCACAGCGACGGCGATGAAATTACGGGCAGTGATGTTTTCGGTGTTATTTCGGGAAGCTTGGAAAGCTATATATTTACACTGATGGATAGTATAAGCAGCGGAAAAAAGGGAGAAGCCTATAAGCTGCTTTACAGCATACTCGGAAAAGGCGAAAATGTGCATAGAATTCTTGCCATGATTATTTCGCAATATGAGTTTACGCTCGATGTTAAAG
>CAYRZK010000053.1:0-6540 GCA_964428785.1 uncultured Oscillospiraceae bacterium
CCACAGCAACCACGGCTATTACAGCATATAATTTTTTCTTGGTTTCTTTACTCATTACATCGCACCTCCCGTAATAGCTGCCGCAGCCATTTCCGACAAGTCATAAAGATTTACACCGAAATTCGGGAATATACCGAGCACTACCGAAAGAATCGCCGTCACACATATAGGAATAAGCATGAGCTTGCTTGCTTCGCCGTAGCTTGTGAACTCGCCGTGATCATTCTTTTTAAAGAATGCAATATAACACACAGGCATGAGGTAAGAAAGTCCGAGAAGCGCACTCGCCGCAAATACTGCAATATACAGAGGCTGCCCCGCCTGAACCGCTCCGAGAAGAATATCCCATTTACTTATAAAGCCTACGATAAAAGGCATCCCGGCAATACCGAGCGATGCTACAGTAAAGCATGCCATCGTAATAGGCATTTTCTTTCCTATACCATGCATCTCACTGATGTTGTCCTTATGCGCCGTAACAATTATCGCACCTGCACACATGAAAAGCGTGATCTTCATCAGCGCATGTGCCACGATGTGATAAAATGCTCCGGTAATCGCAAGCGGTGAAAGCAGCGCCGCTCCGAGAAGAATATACGAAAGCTGTCCTATTGTCGAATAAGCAAGCCGCCTCTTCAAATTGTCCTGCTTCATGGCAATAAGCGACGAAACTATGATGGTAAATGCCGCAAACCACGCAAGCACATTGCCAAGACCGAGCTCTTTAAGGATTTCCGGTCCAAATACATATCCCGTAATCCTTATCACACAGAAAGCTCCGGCTTTAACTACCGCAACGGCATGAAGCAGCGCACTTACAGGCGTAGGCGCTACCATCGCAGACGGTAGCCAGCCATGTACCGGCATAAGTCCTGCCTTTACAGCTCCGGCAATTATAAGCATATAGAACAGAAGCTGTATCTGCCAGAGCGGAGCCATATCGGATGAAATAAACCCTCCCGGCGTAAAATCAAGCGTTCCGGCAATAAAGTATATAAGCACAATGCCCATAAGGAAAAACTGTCCCGATGTAAGCGTATACATGAGATACTTTCTTCCCGAAAATCTCGCTTCCTTGTTTCTCGAATGGAATACAAGCGGATATGTTGCAATCGTCAAAATCTCGAAAAATACGAAGAATGTAAGCAGATTTGCCGAAAGTGCAATACCTACTGCCGATGCAATACATACCGCAAACGCCGCAAAAAATCCTGTTTGATCCTTTTCGTGGTGTCCTCTCATATATCCGATCGCATAAAACGCTACCGGCATCCATAGGAATGATGATACACATGCGAATATCATTCCTGCCGCATCAGTTCTGAGCGTAAATGTCAATGTGTCGGTTACATTGAACAATGTATACTGATATACATTTCCCTTGAGTACCTCCGGCACCATCGAGAAAATAATTCCCACATTTATAAACGAGGCAAGCACTGTCCAGCCTTCTCTAAGATTAGGCTTCTTGCCCGTAAACATAATGAGAAGTGCGGCAATGAGCACTGCTCCTATTGCCAAAAATGGTCTTATACTAATTATTGTCATATGAAGAGCACCTCCGGCAATCCTAATTTTATAATGCTGTCAACAAGAATCGTATTGCAAAGTCCAAGTACTATAATCATGAGCCCTGAAATAACGATCGGAATGAGCATCGACAGCGGAAGCTCGAATCTTCCGGTATCATTTATCACTTCAAGGTGATGATCACTCTTTGTGAATACATTTTCAAGAACCTTGAAGAAATATACCGCATTGAGAAGTGTACTTGCAAGCAGTACAACCGCAAATATTACCTTGCCGCTTTCAAAAGAGCCGAGAAGCAAATACCACTTGCTGAAGAAGCCTCCCGTAGGTGGTATGCCGACCATCGAAAGTGCTGCCGTTGTAAGCGTGAATACCGTAAACGGCATATATTTATCGAGTCTGCCAAACTTGTCTATATTCACTTCACCGTAACGATAGCGTATGCCGCCTGTCACCATAAACAGTGAGCTCTTCATGAACGCATGTGTTATGATATGAAGAATCGCCGCCACAACACCATGCTGATTGCCTATCGAAAAGCCTACAGCAATATATCCTATCTGCGCTACCGATGAATATGCGAGCATTCTTCTGAAATCTTTTTGCGCTATAGCCATAACCGATCCGAAAATAATTCCGAGCGAGCCTATAAAGCCGACAACGATAAGCGCTCTGTCCACATAATAGCTATCTGTACCGATAATGCAGTACATATATCTGAACATCGCAAGCGCAGGCACCTTGCTCATTACACCGGAGATAAGCGGAGCTGCCGCAGGATGTGCATAGGTATAGGCATCCGGCTGCCAGCCGTGAAGTGGGAACAACGCCATCTTCGTTCCGAAAGCGATGATGAGCATTGCCACTGCAAGGATAACATTCGGCGAATCGAGATGTTCTCCGATAAGAACACCCATATCAGCCATGTTGAGCGTACCCGTGATCGCATAAAGATATGCCACGGCAAGCAGGTAGAACGACGCTGCAATCGTTCCGAGCAGCAGATATCTGAAGGAGGCTATAGTCGATCTGTCTCCGCCGAGCGCTATGAGCCCGTAACCGGACAGTGACGCTATTTCAAGGAATACATAAAGGTTGAACATATCTCCCGTTATCGTCATTCCGAGAAGCCCTGCTGTAAGAAGCGCATACAGTGCATAAAAACCGCTTATTTCAAACCAGTTTTCTTTCTTCATAAATGACTGCCCGTATATACATGCCAAAAGTGCAACGAACGAGAACGCTACAAGAAGCACCGCATTTATCGAATCGACAACAAATTCGATGCCGAGAGGCGGCTGCCAGTTACCCATCCAGTAATGGATCTCGCCTCCCTCGATTACCTCACAGAGAACAATCACAGAGCTTACGAATGAAGCAGTGATTGCCGCCATAACAACATATTTTCCGAGATTTTTATGTATCTTCCCGAAAAACAGGCACAGCATCGCCGAGCAGAGAGGCATTATCGGGATGAGTGCAGGTAAGTGCTTAATCATCTTCGTTTAACCTCCTTAATAATTCTCTTTCCTCAACCGTACCGTATCTGTCCTTCATACGCATGAGCAACGCAAGTGCAACGCCCGTTGTACCGAGCGATACTACAATCGCCGTGAGCATCAGCGCATGAGGAAGTGGGTTAATATATGATGCCGCATCAGTCACTCCATCCATAAATACAGGAATAATGCCGCCGTCTTTCTGTGCAAAGCAAAGAAAGAAAAATATTACAGCCACCTGCATTATGTTCATCGCCATAATTTTCTTTAAATAGTTCTTACATGTTATCATTCCGAGCATTCCAAGGAAGAAAAGAATGAGGACAAGTGTATATATTCCTTTTGTTGCCAGGAAGTCGTTTAAGACTGTAAATAATCCTGCGTTATTCATCGCTGTCCTCCTTCTGTATGATAATATCCATGATGTCGATTATCGTCATCATTACGGTAAGCGTAACACCTATTTCGATAAACAATATTCCGAAAGCGTGAAGCTCGCTACCGTGTCCCGGAAACGGCAGATAACTGTATTCTATGAAGTTTCCGCCGAAAAACAATGGTAAAATCCCGGCAAGTGCATAGATAAATGCTCCTATGCCCGCCAATATTACTGCATGTGTTCCGGAAATATTGAACTTAGTATCCTCGCCCTGAATGAGTCTCGCAAGCACGATACCCATCGCAAGCAGCGCTCCCGCCTGAAATCCGCCGCCCGGACTGAATTCACCGTGCGTAAGTACATATACGCCGTATACCATTGTAAACGGTACAATCACTCTGAAAGCTGTATTAAGAATGATGCCTCCAAAAGGTTTTCTCATTATTCATCAGCCTCCTTATCCTCCGTATGCACATCAACATTGTGCTCATTATTGCTGTTTTTCTTATTCCCGGCTCTTAAAATAAGGATTGCCGTCATACCTGCAAGAAACATTACTGTGGTTTCTTCGAGAGTATCAAAGCCTCTGTAATCCGCAAGCGTCGCCGTAACTATGTTTGGAGAGCCTGTATCCTCATAGCTGTGCTCTATGTAATATGGTGTAACATGACTGTTTGGTGCCGATTCCGGATCACCTATTCTCGGCAGGCAGCTGAGCGTCGTGCAGAAAATCCCAAGCACTACGGCTACAATGATAACTGTAATCTTCTTCATTTCTTACACCACCTGTCTATCTTTCTTATCGCCGCAACAAGGAATATCGTCGAGACAGTTCCTATTACAGCCTCCGTAAAAGCCACATCCGGCGCACCCATCATAAAATATCCGAGTACGGCGCAAAAGCTGAACGCACTGAACATGATGATTGCTGCGAGATTATCTCTCGTCATGATTATTCCTATCGTTATAAATATGAGGAACAGGAGCAGGACTGCTTCAAATATCAATACTTGCATTTTTATTCCTCCTTTGCTGCCGTTTCGTCAGCCTCCGTTTCGGATGCGACATTCTTAAGATACATCGGATGTCCTGTCTTGTATGCTGCCTTTGACAGGATATGTGTTCCTATAGGGTTGCCTATAAATACAAAAACGAATATCATTATAAGCTTTACTGCCGTAAGAGTGAAGCCCTCATATACAGCAAGTCCGAGAAGCGAAAGCATCAGCCCGAAGGTTTCGCTGTTCCCCGATGTATGAAGCCTCGAATAAAAGTCCGGCAGTCTAAGCATACCTACAGCTGAAATAAGAAGGAACATAAGACCTGCTGCCAGCAATATGATTGCCGCTATTTCATTTAAGCTCATCATAATTTGTTACCTCCCAGATATTTTGCAATTACGAGCGAACCGACAAATCCGAGGATAGCATATGCGATTGCGATATCAACATACATGTCGGCTCTGTTATCAAGATATCCGAATATTGCTACGAGTAGCAGCGAATCCGCACTTATCACGCCTATAGCATTCATTCTGTCAAATACCGTCGGCCCCTTTATGGCTCTCTGAAGCATGAGACCTATTATTGTAAGAACCGCTACCGTAACTATATAAAGCATTATTCTCATTTTCTAAGCCTCCTCTCCGTGTACCGCATCTCCATCGATATGCCTGTCATCATGTTCACCATGCTGCGTATTGGCATCACCGTGTAAATCGTGCCTTACCGTCGTACTCATCGTTCCGACGATCTTCGATGTACTTACGATGCCTGCTTGTTGAGCAGCTTCTATATCTCTTATCCTATCAAGGATTACAAAATTTTCATCCTCTTTAAAAAGCTTTGCAACATGCACCTGCATATCTCCTGCAACAATGCCCTCGGCAGAGCCGACTGTCAAAGCATGTATTTCAAAAATACCGTCATCCGTAACATTCATTGTTACTGTTCCGGGAGTAAGTGTAATGGAATTGGCAAGAACGGTAAGTGCCATCGGATTATCAAAATGCACCTTAAAGCGTACAACCTCCGTGTCGATCTTCATATCCGGACTGACAACAGCCTTTGCAACTTCGATATTTGCAAGGATGAGCTGCCATGCGAGCCATACAAGGTACAGTATCATATGAAAGAAATTAAAATTAAAGACAAAATACTTTTTTTCACCGGTTACGCCACCAAGTATCATAAGCGGCATACAGATTATTGAGCATATTGTCGCCGTGGCGACTCCGTAAATAAGGAATTTGGCTTCAAATCTGCCCGAAAGAAGCAGCCACATAAGCATCATTATAAGCATCAGCTTAACAAAGTGCACTTTTGGCGATCCGACTATGCTTTTATCGTTAAACAATTCTCGAATTTTCAAAATCATATCTCCTTCGCTGTTTCATGACTTATACTTTTATTAAAGCATGTACACCGAAACGCTTGATTTCTGCGCTGCCGTCGGCATCGCATCAAGCCGGCACACAGTTATAAGTATACCGCCTTTTTCGATTGCAGTAAACAGAAAAATCAGTAAATTGTATTAAAAAACAATCTTTTTTGCCACTAAATGATATCTTTTTCACAAATACCTATATAAATCGCTTATTTAATGCTTACTGCAAGCGTGCACATGTACAGCTTCCATCCCAATACCAACAAAAAACGATTTCCATAGAAACTGCCGATTTTCTCAAATTTCTCAATACAATAAATTATGAGCCGGTCATTATTGACTTATAAGAAAGTCGAAAAAAGGCGGAAGCCTGGAAATTCCTATATAATGCAAATATGGGCAGAAACCGAAAAATCGGTTCTGCCCATTTGCTATTTTCGCATATTTTATATCGATTATATCGATTTTTTGAGTTTTAATGAAACTTGAAATGGTCTTAAGCAAGTCGCAAATGCATAGCTTCTCATTACTCCTCACTACGCCTCAGACTATTTGTATTAAGACCACGATAATTGCAATTCCCTTTTATTCGTCACGCAATCCGTCAAATATAAATTGATAAGAGTCTGATATGGAATACCTGAATGTTCTGCCTGCTGTTTAAAATATTCGATTACATCTGAATTTAAATTGATTGTAATCTGTTTTTTCTCTTTCTGTATATATGGATTTTTTCTGGCTTTACTG
>CAYRZK010000054.1:0-6460 GCA_964428785.1 uncultured Oscillospiraceae bacterium
TAGTCAAATGTGCCGGTGTGTAAAAACACACCGGCACATTTTTTTCTTTTTATATGCGTGCGATTGTAGCGGCTCGGAAAGTGCATGGATTGGCATGTAATTGTAGTGATACGATAAAGCACACAGACGATAACTTCAAATGCATTTAAGAATGAATGTAATTGATATTATAAGCATATTTCCGAAGGATTAAGTCTATGTCGAGTAATTTCAATTGAGCGTAGTGGTCAAAATATAGTTTGAAAGTACTAATGTAGAATGACAAAATTGTAATTCAAAAAAACAATTATGACAAAACACGGTTATTTTCCGGAGATATAAAGCTTTAAAATGGCTAAAACAAGCCATTTTAAAAATAAATCAAAAATTGTCATAAAAAATACAAGAAAGATATTTACATTATTCATCAAAAATGATAATTTACAGAAAACAATATCTTTGAAAGGAGAACGACATGAAGCTTTTAATTTGGGGACCTGATTATGTGTGTAAGAAGCAGGAGAAGGATTTTGAAGACGCAGGAATTGAATTGGTAAGGGTGACAACAGAGATACCGGAAGATGTCATTGCGGCTTCGAGCGGCGTTGACATCATCATGATTTACGGCTACAGCTTTGGCGAAGAATATGTGAACGCTCTTGCGGATTCTGTAAAATGCCTTATCACAATGTTTGTGGGTGTGGACAACATCGGTGTAAAAGCGGCGACAGAAAGAGGTATCCTTGTTTGCAGCAATCCGGCATACGGCTCGCAGGAGGTCGCAGCGCAGGCAATTACACTTATTATGAACCTTAATCGAAAGATTTACTGGTATGATAAGGAAATGCGTGAAGACAAGGATGTATGGGTTAACTTTTACGGAAAATATCCGGGCCATAGACTATCCGATATGACGCTTGGCGTGATCGGCATGTCAAGGATAGGAACTTATGCGGTTCGTAGGGGTAAAGGTCTCGGAATGAAAGTTGTGGCATATGATCCGTATTTGCCGGATTCGAGATTTGAGGCTGAGGGCGCTGAGCGTATGGAGCTTGATGATCTGCTTTCGGTATCGGATGCAATTACCATACATGTACCTTTGATGGAAAGCACTTATCATTTGCTTGATGCTGAAAAAATCAGCAAGATGAAAGATGGAACGATATTTGTAAATACGGCTCGTGCCGGCTTGGTGGATGATGATGCGATGATAGAGGCACTCAAGAGTGGAAAGATTGCAGCAGCCGGGCTTGATGTATTTACCAATGAGCCGGAGGTGGATCCACGCTTGATGGAGCTTGATAATGTAATTATGACTCCGCATACGGCATGGTATACAGCAGAGTCAGAAAGAGATATAGATATTCTGGCGACAGAGCTGGCTGCTGATTTCTCAAAAGGGGTGACACCTTACAGCTGCGTTAACAAAAATGAAATCGGAGCACGAATGTAAATTCCTCGTGGCAGAAGTGAAAGGAGGTCACCCTAGATGAGTAAACAAACAAGGCAAACACTGCTTGCGGTATTTGCAATAGGAATGGCATACGGCTCGGTATATAACCCCGTATATAAGATATCTTTTTTATGATGCAATGCTGGCTGCGCTTGACTGCACAAATACTCAGCTTGCAGGTCTGAATTCGTTTTCGGCAATATTCGGAATATTTGAGGCATTCCATGGCTTGTCGTCAATGCTTGGCAACTTTGTTGCAATCGGAGTGTTCTCAATGTTTGCAAATCAGATCCTTGACTACAAGGCTGCAATGCTCAGCATGGGAATTTGGTCGGCAATCGGAGCTTTTTTGATGCTCTTCTGCTACAGAGAAGGTCTTATTACGGATGATACGGAGACGCCGCAGGAAGAAGTGAGTGCGAAGAGGAATGCTTTAAAGGAGATACTCTTGCATGTTGTAAAAATCCGGGCACATGGCATGTCGGAGGCGTGATAATCGGTGCATATGGTATCTATCTTGCACAGAACTATTTCACTTCGTATTTCACAGGAGTGCTCGGCGCAGCAGTTGCTTTTTCGGCAGTAATGTCAAATATTCGTTCGTACGGAATGAAAGTGCTCGGCGGCCCTGTGGGAGGATTTTTCGCAGGCAAGCTTAAATCGGCAGCAAAATTCAATATGATTGTACTTGCGGTATGTATAGCACTCATCATATATGTATGGAATTTGACACCGGAGATGCCGAATGTGCTTAATATAGCGACAGCGGTAACTCTTATCCTTGCATTCTTCTGTCTGATGGGAAAAGGCACAATGTGGGCAACAATGGAACAGGCACATATACCTCGTGAAATTACAGGTACGGCGATTGCGATTATTTCATATATAGGATTTACTTTTACGGAAGCTGTAGTCCCTTGGGTATGCGGAAGCTTTCTTGATAAGTATGCCGATAATCTTGCCGTAGCATATGACAAAATATTTACTTTCCTACTTGTGCTTGCTATTATCGGAGTCGTTTCGGCAATATTGCTTACCGTAATAGATACTCTTATAAAAAGAAAAGAAGCTGTAAGCGCAGAGACGGCATAGGTGAATTATAAAGGGAGCTTGTTAAAGGTTCATTGTTTTGCGATCATAATACATCTTCGTTGACATTGCTGAGTGATAAATAAACATATAGCCATTAAAAAATAAAGGACATTACTTCCATGCAAAAGAATGAACTGCCGAATTGCCCGATCTAACCGAGAGGTCGGGCAATTTCATTTGCAGCAGAATATGTAATATGATATGATAATACAAAGAAGCTATTTGAGGGATGGTGAAAAAATGGCAGTAAGATCACTTAGTGAACAGGTTTATGATTATGTTATAGAGAAAATTGCTGTCGGAGGATGGACGGAGGGCAGCAAGGTAAAAGAGCGGGATATAGTCGATGCACTTGATGTTTCACGGACACCGGTGCGAGAAGCCCTTATAAAAATGTCTGAAGAGAACATACTTGTAAACAATAAGAACAAAGGTTTTTTTGTTAGACATATTCCTTTTGAAGAAAGAAAGAAAAGGGGATGCGTAATAGCGCATCTTGATGCACTTGCAGCCGAGCTTGCTATGAATGTGATAACCGACTCGGAGCTTGAGGAAATGGAATTTTATATAAAACGAGCAGAGCTTGCGGTGATTCAAAAGGACTATGTTTTCTATTCGGACTGTCAGAGGAATTTTCATAATGTATATTACAGAGTAGCAGATAATGAAATACTTTATGACACAATTATAACCTTGCAGCGGCATGAGGGCAGGATGCTGCCGATATCTAACGACAGCGAAATCCTTTGGAAGCATCTTGCGAGATATAATGTTGAGCATAAAAATATTGTAGAACAGTTTCGCAAGAAGGATTTGCAGGCATTAAGAGCTGTATGCATCGATCATTGGTATGATCCTGAATTTGATGAAGAAGACGAGCTGATGTAAACAGCACTTTGTAAAAACCGGAGAATATTGGCTTCGGTTTTTTATTATATGGGGAATGTCGCTTGTGATATTTCATACCGCATAACATGAAAGTCTACCGCTAAAAATCCAATCGTGCAGTTTGGTGCCGTTTTGCGCAGCATCGCAGATAAAAAGTGATGAAAATCAAAATTGCCGTGAGGAAAGCGGCTGCATGGTTGGCAGGTTGCGTTGCCGGCAAAGTTGCCGTAAATTCGGAATTTACGAATTACATAAACTATGATATACTAAAATGTAAAGTAAAATTCAGTATGAGCAGCAGTGTAGCGGCTTTGGGGGCATTGTTGTCAGAGCATCGCTGCCGGGATATCGCTGTGCTGCATTTAATAACGGAGGTTTAGCATGAATAAATCAATTGTTGTAGATGTTAAGGGCTTAAAGCTTGGAGACGGAATCGTAAAGATCTGTTATCCTGTAACAAGTGTTACAAAAGAAGAAATTTTAAAGGAAGCAGAAGATATTAAGGATAAGGCGTGGGATATTATAGAATGGCGTGTTGATTTTTATGAGGATGCTCATGATAAAGAGGCTGTTTTTAATCTTCTTCCGCAGATCAGAGAAATTATCGGAAACGAAAAGGTGCTTATGTTTGTTGTGAGAACTGCAGATGAGGGAAGTGCGAAAGCATTTGACAGGGATTATTATTTCGACCTTATCAATACTGCAATAGACGGCGGACTTATCGATATTATAGATGTTGAATACTATTCGGGCAGAGTTAAGTATAATGAAGCTATTAAGCATGCGGCAGAGAAGGGTGTTGTATCAATAGGCTCGATCCACCTCTATAACGGCACACCGAACTCTGTTGAAATCGTTGATACAATAGATATGATTCAGGGAAGAGCCGATATTGCAAAGATGGCTGTAATGGCGGTTAATAAGAACGATACAGTGCGTATTATTGAAGCCGGAAGAAAGCTTATGGAATACAAGGAAGCTAAATATCCGTCGCCGTTCATTCTCATCGGTATGGGCGAAGCAGGAAGAGAAACAAGAAGAACAGACAATTATTTCGGTTCGTGCATTTCTTACTGCATGGGTAAGGATTCATTATCGCCGGGACAGATCTCTCTTGAAGAGCTTGTTGAGATGAGAGAAAAGGTTCTTAACAAATAGTTGAAGAAGAGCCTCGATAAAGAGGAGTTGTTTGAATGAAAAAACATATAATAGGGCTGCTTGTATGTATACTTGCGATGGCACTTATTATCACAGGATGCGGTAAGAGCAGAGATGATGTAATTTCGGGGTTTAACGATATTCTCGGAAAAGAAGCGGCAGAATTTGACAATGTGTCCGAAAAGCTTGAAGCACTCGAAAATTACCTCGACAAAAATTTGAAATATGTCGGAAAAGAAGATGCGGATTATATGGTATTCAACTATATAGAAGAGGCATATGTACAGGACAATGAGTATATTGTTTACAGCGATATAGCGGAACGCTACGGTAAGTATTTGACGGATATGTTCAATGCACAGATTGAGATGGAGATACTTGAGGATGAAAGTCCGATCACCAATCAGGAGGACGGCGGAAAGCTTAACTACGATTGGAGCGAGATAACGGCAAGAGCACTTCTGACGGAGGACATTATTTCGGAATATAAAGAAAAAATCAACAGCCAAGAGTACGAATATATGAAAGAGCATATCCTCTGGCACTATAAGTATTATATCAATCTTATGCTTATGGGAACATCGTCAAATCCGCTTTTCAGTTACGAAACAGGGGAATTTGATGAAAACGCTGAGGCAATGTACACTTCATCGATGCAGTCGAATACCGATACTGTCGTGGCTTGGGCGCTGAACGAGTATTTTACATATCTTGACAGCACGGACTATAAGCTTGATTACGAGAATACACAGGAAAGCAAAATTTATTATAATACATGCAACTATATTGTGGCAGAAGCAGGTAAGAGGGTATTTCAGTAGAATGGGCGATATTATTTTAAAGGCAGAAAACCTTACATTTGAATATATGCAGGATGAAGACGGCGAAAAAGTCAGTGCGATAGATAATGTGTCTATAGAGATAGAGAAGGGCAGCTTTACAGCAATAATCGGACGCAACGGTTCGGGAAAATCAACATTTGCCAAAAATGCCAATGCGCTTCTGCTTCCGACAAGCGGCGTGATGTATGTCAGCGGCATGAATACTGCAGATGAGTCTAAGGTATGGGATATAAGACAGCTTATCGGGATGGTGTTCCAAAATCCCGACAATCAGCTTGTTTCTTCCATTGTTGAGGATGATGTTGCATTCGGCCCGGAAAACCTCGGTATGGAGCCTGCCGAAATAAGAAAGCGTGTTGACGAAGCACTCAATGATGTAGGCATGTATGAACACAGAAAAAAGGCTCCGCATCTGCTTTCGGGCGGACAGAAGCAGCGCATCGCAATCGCCGGAACTATTGCCATGCGCCCGTCGTGTATCGTTTTTGACGAGCCGACAGCCATGCTCGACCCTTTGGGACGAGAAGAAGTGATGGAAATTATCAGGAAGCTCAATGCAGAGGGAATAACGATACTCCTTATCACGCATTTCATGGAAGAAGCGGCTGAGGCAGACCGTGTCGTAATAATGGACTGCGGAAAAATAATCATGGACGGAACTCCGGAAGAAATATTCGCACAGCCGGAGAAAATCAGAGAGGTAAATCTCGATGTGCCGATAGCAGTGGACATTGCAGACAGGCTCAGAAAAAAAGGTATAGATGTACCTAAAAATATTATTCAGGCGGAGGATTTGATAGAATGGGTATTAGCGTAAGTAATCTCACTCATATTTATAATGAAGGCCTTCCGCATGAAACGGTGGCTCTCGGCGATGTGAGCTTTACGATAAACGATGGAGAATTTATAGGTATAATAGGACATACGGGCTCGGGAAAATCGACGCTGCTTCAGCATCTTAACGGACTGCTTAAGCCAAGCTCCGGTAAAATAGTTGTGGGCGATGTCGATATCACGGATCCGTCATGCAAGCTTATGGAAATAAGAC
>CAYRZK010000055.1:0-6460 GCA_964428785.1 uncultured Oscillospiraceae bacterium
ATTTTGGATTGAATAAAATTGCAATGATATAACCAAATGCTATTGCCGCTGTCACGCCTGCTGCCGTCGCCTTTATCGGCCCTGTCACAGCTTCAAGAAAGCCCTTCTTCGCTCCGTCCATAGCTCCCTTGGCAAGACTGTACCCAAACCCCGGAAGCGGCGTAGTTGCACCGTTTCCGGCGAATTCCACAAAAGGTTGATAGATATGAAGTGCAGTTAATACAACTCCGGAAAATACGAAAATCACAAGTATTCTCGGTGTTGTCAGCTTGGTTCCGTCTATCAGCAGCTGACCTGCCGCACATATAAGACCTCCGCTTATAAAAGCATAAATATATTCCATCTCATTCTCCGATATTCACAAATTTATGCATTTATGCTTATAAACATGTATATTTGGTCTGACATTTGCATAATATGCATTTTCTCTTGGCATAATTATTCTGATGCAAGCGCCACCGCATGGGCAATGCCGGGGATCGATTCTCCCTGAAACGGACTTATCGTTGACAGCATTGCGCCTGTCGATATTATAAGCGCATTTTTGATTTCTCCACGCCGCATCTTGGGAAGCAGCCAGCCTGCATATACGCTTGCCGAGCATCCGCAACCGCTGCCGCCGGAATGTACATCTTGATCTTTACTGAACAGCATCGCTCCGCAGTCATCATAAATATCAGCAAATATTTTTTTATCGAAGCCTGCATCATGTATAAGATCTATCGCAATATCTCTGCCTATAAAGCCGAGATCTCCAGTCAATATAATATCATAATAATCTGGCGCTCTCCCCGTATCCTCGAAATGATTGAGCATCGTATCCACGGCTGCCGGCGCCATGGCTGCACCCATCTGATTTGCATCTTTCATGCCAGTATCTATAATTTTGCCCACAGTTCCGTTTGTAATACACACATTTTTTACAGGTGGTACAAGATGCGTCGTATTTTCTGTAATATGTGCTGAAATGCATACCGCTCCTGCCGCCGTCGCCGTCCACTGCGCCGATGGCGGTCTTTGATTTCCGTGCTCCATCGGCATCCTAAACTGCCTCTCCGCCGTTGCAAAATGGCTTGATGCGCCGGCAAGCGTATGCGTGCAGTATCCGGCATTTACCATAGCCGCCGCCATGAGCATCGACTGTGTCATTGTACTGCATGCTCCGTACATCCCTATAAACGGTATATGCATATCTCTTGCCATAAACGAGCTTGACATTATCTGATTTACAAGATCTCCGGCAAACATTATTTCAATATCGCTTCCCTTGAGCCCCGCTCGCTCAGCAGCTTTTTCCATCGCCTGCTTGAGCATCTTACTTTCTGCCTTTTCCCATGTTTTCTCTCCGTACATGTTGTCATCAAGCAGTATATCAAAATGCTCCGCAAGCGGCCCTTCTCCCTCTTTTGTACCGCCTACGGAACACATACCGCTGATTACGGGCTTGTTTTCAAAATTTAAGGTTTGCTTTCCCTGCTTACTTCCCATTACAATTCTCCTCAGAATTATTGTCTATAGTTACATTGAGCAAAAAAGCAAAAATTATTCGTTGCAATTATTATATTGCAATATTGCTTAAGATCAGCACATGCATATTACAGCAAGCATATAGCTCACGCTTTCTCATTCTTCATAGCTTTGATAATATCAAGCACATCATAAATTTCGGGATATACATATATTTTCTCAGCCGCAAGCATATCTCTCAGCTCCTCCTCGGATACCCATTGTGCCTGCGCTACTTCATTCGGCTGATATGAAAGCTCGCTTACATCGCCGCTCCATTTCATGAGAAACAGATCCCAAATCATATGGTTTGAATCGTTTACAAAATGATATATATGTATAAGCTTTTCAGGTTCAAAAACAAGCCCAAGCTCCTCAGAGACTTCACGGCAACAGGCATTGACCGGAATTTCTCCTGCCTTAATTCTTCCCGTTGTCATCGCCCATACACCCGGCAGGATTTCCACTTCAAGACTGCGCTGCTGTATGAGATATTCGCCATTTTCGTTCATTATCCACGCTTCCACTGCGCTTTGATAATCGTCTTCCTCAAATTTATGCCCTTTTTCTACGATCCTCCCGGTAAGAACACCGTTTCTCGTATATACATCCCAGTATTCTTTAGTCATAATTATCCTCTGCGATTTTCTTTGATTTTTCCTTGACACAGACCTCGTATTTTTTATTCGCCTTTTCGACTTCTGCCGAGCTTCTGTATACTCTCATGCTCTTTTCGATAAGCTTTTGTACATATGCTTCTTTTTTCACGCAATCATCTATTTGATATGAACACCTGCGTCTATTTTGACAGCTTGCCGAATTCCTCCGTAATCCTATCCCAAGGAAACCCGATAACATTATTCATATCCCCATCGATATGGTCTATATATTTTCCGAATGTTCCCTGAATAGCATATCCGCCCGCCTTATCATACGGCTCGTCGCTTTTGATATATGCCTCAAGCTCTTCCATACTATATTTTTTAAAATACACCTTGGTCGTCTCTGCAAATGTGCGTCGTTCAGGTCTGCCGCACCTAAGTATGCTCACTCCGGTAATCACATAATGCTCCTTACCGTTCAGCTCACCGAGTATCCTGCGTGCATCCTCACGATCTCTTGGTTTACCTATGATTTCATCCTTATATACAATTGTATCGGCAGCAATGATGTATGCGCCGTTTTCCAAATATTTTCTGCACAAATCGGCATTATTCAGGTCTTGTGCACCACCTGCTTTTTTTACAGCTTGCACACCGCCTGCATTTTCTACGGCTTGTGTACTCAATACATTTTCTCCGACTGTAGCATTTTCTGCCTTTGCCAAGCCGTCCGCATCTGCTGTGCCTGCCGCTGTTTCCGATGCATCCAATGCCCATTGCTTGATCCGAGCCTCCACATCGAGCGCTTTTTTCAGCGATAAAAACATCACCGCATCCTCACCCTTTATACCATCCGGAAGCTCTTCATCACATTCGGGCTTTATTATTGCCGGCGTGATGCCGTGCTGCTCCATCATCTCTATTCTTCTCGGCGAGCCCGATGCCAAAATAATCATACTATTTTTCATAATATCTCCATATCTATATTTCTATTTTACTTTTTTATATTGCTTTAAAAATTACCGTCTTTTTTACGGCTTTCATCTGTTGCAGGCAGCTATGAAGCATATACATACAATATGCTTAATTATGTCATATTTTCGCTCAAATTTCAGCAATTATAAAATATAAAGGCTATAAAAATTTTTTTCTGGCAATAATAATTCTTAAATCAAAAGCGGAGGTTAAAAAAATGGCTGAAAAGCTCAAAGATAAAAACGGAAAATCGATTACCGGTGAACAGCAAAAAAAAGAAGTCGCCAAAGCATATGAAAAATATGCCGAACGATTTACTCCTAAGCCGACATATTTTAAAAACAGCGCCAAAGCCTTTGTGATAGGCGGACTTCTGTGCGCTGCCGCTCTCTTACTCCAAAACAAGCTCACCGCAAGCGGTCTCGACAAAAAAGATGCCGCTGCTTATGTAACAATTATTCTCATATGTAGCGCTCAGCTCCTTACCGGCTTCGGATGGTTTGACACCATCGGTAAGCTGTGCGGCGCAGGTGTTATCGTTCCGATCACATGCTTTGCCAATTCTATGGTAGCGCCAGCCATCGAATACAAAAAAGAGGGACTCGTGCTCGGCATTGGTTCTAAGCTTTTCAGCGTCGCCGGTCCCGTCCTCGTTGTCGGATATACAAGCTCCGCCATCGTCGGCATCATATACTGGATAATAGAGCAGCTGCTATAATCCATCCCACAATTCAAAAAATAAATATGTGTTCCAATGCAGCCATATTTCCTGACTATGCAAAGCATAACTGCTGCTCGGAACACATAATTAAAACAATAATCTACTATTTGTTAAGCGCAATAAACTCTTTAAGTGCATCTCCGAGCTTCTTTATGCAGTCATCTATCTGAGCCTCTGTCGGAACCGAGAAATTCAGACGCACAGCATTCACATCCATGCCCTTCGGGTGATAATTCGCACCCGGATATATAACAACATGCTTCTTTTCGGCAACATATATCGCAAAGTCCGCTCCCGACAAGCCCTCAGGAAGCGTAAGCCACAGGAAAAATCCGCCCTCCGGCTTTGTCCAAGTCGCAATACCACCAAGCTCTCTTTCTAATGCCGCCAGCATAGCATCACGCTTTACTCTGTAAAGATCGCAGCACTCTGCTATATGTGCATCAAGGTCGTACCTTTCAAGATACTTCGTTACTGCTGCCTGAACTATTCCGGGACCGCTTATATCATTATTGATCTTCCCATTCAAAATAGCTGCCATTACATTCTTAGGGCCTATAGCATATCCTATTCTGATGCCCGGACATATAATCTTGGAAAGCGAACCTGCAAAAATAACATGTCCTGTCGTATCAAGACTCTTAATCGTAGGAATATAATCTCCGGAATATCTTAGTTCAAAATATGGGCTGTCCTCAAGTATCATCACATCGTACTTCACCGCAAGGTCATATACCGCCTGTCTTCTTTCAAGTGACATTTCTATACCGGTCGGATTTGAAAATGTAGGAATTACATAAATAAACTTAACATTTTGCTCTTTCTTTAATATCTCTTCGAGAGCCTCCGGAATAATTCCATGCTCGTCAATCGCCACACCGACAACATTTGCCTGATACTCCTCAAACGAGAAAATAGCGCCTCCGTAGCTGCTGTCCTCCACGATAATCGTATCGCCCGGATTTATATAAATCTTTGCTACAAGGTCAAGAAGCTGCTGTGCCCCACCGAAAAGCTGGATATCATCAGTATCCGGATTTCCGGAATGATATTTACCCATATATCTTTCTTTTAGAAACTCCTTGAGCTTCGGAATACCGCCGTCAAGATACGAAAAAAGCGTGTTTCTCATAGTCGGATCATCGGCTTCGTCAAAAGCCTCAATCGTCATTTTTTTAAGCTCCTCTACCGGGAATGTCGATGCGTCGGGAACACCGTCACCCAGTGATAAACAATCCGGATAATCAAATGCCGCAAATATTCTTGACATTGCGCCGCCCTCTGCCGGCACTGCTATACGATCTGCAAATTTGGTCATAATCTTCTCTCCTTTCCACTATCTTACTGTCTTATTTTCTTTCATGGCAGCAATTTCGTCATCACTGTATCCCACCGATTTCAATATTTCATCAGAGCAATCACCCATCTTGCCTGTCGGTGTAATCGGCCGTCTGCCGTACTCCGAAAGGAACATCGGCGGTACAGGCATCATTACCTTGGTACCGTTCGGATATTCGACTTCTTCAAGATATCCGTTAACAATCGCCTGTTCATCAGTCGCTATATCAGCTGTTCTTACGGCAACATCGCAAGGCATGTTATATGTCTGGAAAATCTTCTTCCACTCGGCTGCCGTCTTTGTTTTAAAGGCTTCAGTAATTTTTTCATTATATTCCTTATATGCGCCTGTCTCCTCGAGCGTCTTTTTGGTCGCATATCTCGGATCATCCTGAAGCTCCGTAAGCCCCATCGCTTCCGTAATTACAGGAAAATCATTTTCATATCCGCTTCTTTCATTCAGACTGAACCACTTATCGTCGGCACACTTGTAGTAACCGTTCTGCGGATTTATCTTCTTTTCTGGCTCAGGATTGAGCTTCTTCTGTTTAAACTGTGTCTGCACCACGCCTTGTCCGTTACACCATATAGCACTGGAATACAAAGAACATTCAACTTTTGTACCCTTGCCCTCTTTTTCTCTTCCTATGATCGCAAGAAGTATTGCGCTGAAAAACGATGAAGCCGTAACCGTGTCACCGAACGCATATGTAGGGTCAAACGGATATCTCGCATCCTCTGTCTGCCAGTCGGCAATCATGCCGCCTCTAAGCCAAAATACTGTTGAGTCAAAGCCCGGATCATCCTTGTTCGGACCTTTTGGCCCATACCCCGAAAAATGCGCATATATCAGCTTAGGGAACTTTGCTTTGAGTGTTTCATAGTCAAGTCCGAGCCTTTCAAGCCCCTGTGTTCTTACATTTGAAAGGAATATATCTGCTTCGGCTATAAGCTTGAGCATCGCTTCCTTTCCCTCCGGAGTCTTGAGATTTAACGAAATATGTCTTTTATTACTATTCTGCACCGTATAAATCGGATTACATTCAATCTCCTGAGGTGCTCCGAGATAATCCCCTGTAAAACGCTGATCATCGCCATGCATGGACTCTACTTTAATTACATCAGCACCAAATGTACACAGCAGCTCTGCCGCCGTAGGCGCTGCTACTATTGTAGATAGATCCACTACCTTTATTCCGGCAAGCGGTAATGCCTTTGAACTCATAATTCTGCCTCCGTATTTTTATATCAAAATGAATATTCATTTCTTATTTGTTATAATTATACATCGCTGTTTTATTTTTGTACAGTATTAAAT
>CAYRZK010000056.1:0-6375 GCA_964428785.1 uncultured Oscillospiraceae bacterium
CATAGGAACCTGCCAGACCCCCCTGAATAGAATAATCCTCAAAAAGTTTGTCTGTGTCACGCTCATCATCATAATACAGACAATATTCTCGGAAACTGAAAGGGAACACATGAATTTCAATGTAGCGCCCCGTAAACAATGTTGCCAGGTCAGCACTGAGCAAAAAAGCATTGGAGCCTGTTATATATATGTCATACTTTTCCTTGGAATACAGGCTATTGATTGCCAGTTCGAATTTGGGACACATTTGCACTTCATCTACAAAGAGGTAGTTTGTTTTTCCTTTTTCATAATGAGCTTCCACATACGCATGGAGCTTATGATACTCTTTGATTCCTTCAAAAGCCAGATCCATGAAATCAATAACTATGATATTAATATTCTCAAGGTGACTTTCCAAATATTCGATATATGCCTGCATTAATTTGGATTTACCGGAACATCGAATACCGGTAATAATTTTTATATCAGGAGTACCATTCAATGCAATGATTCGCTCCAGGTACTGTTTCCTTTCGATTGTTTTCAATTCAGTCACCCACTTTCAAAAGTTGAACTTTTTTTATTTTTTGAAACCGCATGGATATGTAAAGGCAACCCTAAGCTTTCGCAAGCCTTTTATCAGCTCGTCATCATCCTCATCAGAGAAGCAACGGCATTTTAATTTCTCGCCTTAGCTTAATACCGGATCCTTTTCGTCCTCATCAGAAAAGTCCAAATTTTCCTCTGCATAGCTATAATCCTCGTCATGTCCGCATCTGGGTCATGCCGGGTATAATGTGCCGCTTGTCTGAAGCAGACCGGCATAACGCTTCAGCTTATCTTCCGTCGCCCAAGCTGCCAAGCACACGATTCAGACATTTGTTTTCCGGTCGCTTTCCGAGCAGGAATTTGGGCAGCAACAAATAATACCTTTAAGCATATTATGAAATATCTTTTATCAGTATCAGCGAGGGAAAAACATGACGACTCCTTATATAATATTTTCCAAAAAACATTGTTCTTTTATGCGTCCTTGTGTTGCGGAAAATTACGGATTTATACGCTATGAGCTTCCTTTTATCAACGCACTTGCCGTCGAAGTGCCGGATGAAAAGGTTGAAAATCTTAAAAATCATCATCTTGTTGCAATGATGGCAAAAGACATGAGAGTGTCCAAGCTGCCTTTGGAAACAGGCAGCTGTAATAATATAAACGGCAATAGCAGCTTTGACAACGGCAGCCGCAGCTTTAATGCACAGCATGAGCATACGGCACGCCAAAGCCGCAAAAACGGTATGCACCGTTCAAACGCTTCTCTTGCATTTATGGTGTCGGAGACACGAGGCTTCGGTATCACGATCGCCGTCATCGATACAGGTGTTGCGCCGCATTACGACCTTGTAAAGCCGTATAACAGAATAATTGCATTTAAGGATTTCTTGAACCACCGCACAGCTCCTTACGACGATGACGGCCACGGAACGCATGTTGCCGGCATTGCCGCAGGCAATGCCTATATGACTGGCGGTGAGCACGGTGCCGGCGCCGCCTGCATGGCTGGTGACGGGCACGGTGCGTATGCCGCCAAGACACGCACTTCGCACGGCATGGTGCAGCGAAACGAAGCCGAAGCTGTACCGCTTGTCGCAAGCTGCGAACATGCTGCGCCGCCAACAGCGGCGCAGCGGCACACAGCAGATGCAGTGACGGGAAACTCGCATAATATGCGAGGCACAATCAAACATGGGAGCTACGGGCACGGTGCGGATGCCGCCTGCATGGCTGGCGGCGAGCTGCATATGCCGTCTCCCGCCGCTCTCGGCAGCAGTGTCATAAGTGCTCATGACGCTCGCTTCGGGCGGTTTGCCGGCACTGCGCCCATGGCAAACATAGCAGCACTCAAGGTTCTCGATGAAAACGGCAACGGAGCCGCATCCGATATCCTCGCCGCCATGCAATGGGTAGCGGATAACAAGGAACGCTACAACATACGCATAGTAAATCTCTCACTCGGAGTAAACGCTTACGATGAGCTTGGTATCGATCCTCTTGCAATCGCCGTAACAGCGCTTACAGCGCTCGGCATCGTTGTCGTCACAGCAGCAGGGAACAGCGGCCCCAGCCGCTGTTCCATAGCATCTCCGGGCACTGCGCCTGCTGCCATAACGGTAGGCGCATGCCATAACGGAGAAGTTGCCGGCTTCTCAAGCCGTGGCCCTACATTGCAAGGCGTGCAGAAGCCGGATCTAGTTGCGCCCGGCGTCGATATCATATCACTCGATGCGGCGACGGGGAAAACATATATTGCGGAATCCGGCACCTCCATGGCATGTCCGTATGTTGCCGGCGCTGCCGCATGTATACTGTCCGCAGCGCCGTCCCTGTCGCCGCCGCAGGTAAAGCGAGTACTGTACAGGATGCTTGAGCCGCTGCCGGGCGCACACCGCACCGCACAGGGGCACGGAGCCCTTATACTGTAGCGTTCTCGCCTGCCGCAAAAAACTATGCCTGCAAAGCCTTTTCAAGCTCCGCTATAATAACCGGAACCATATATGTGAAATATTGTATGATTTCATCACGAGCATCAGCGTGAACTGTCTTATTGTCTAACAAAAATCCGCAATGTTCATCTAAATAGACGAAACCGTAGCTTTGAGCATCATACCATTTCTGCATACTTTCAACAAATTTGAGGCGATCCGTTTTATAAGATGCAAACACCCAAATGCTCAAAGATGATTCTCGGTTTTGCAGGCTTGTAGCAATCTTGAACTCAAAGCCTACATCGCCAAAAGATGTTGCCATAACTTTCCTGCCGCCGGCATAGTGCCTCTTCCATTCATAATTATTGTTTGTCCGGGGTTGATAAATCTTAAAATCACCGCTATTACAGGAGCCTTGAATGGCAACAAGAATATCTTTAATTATGTCACGATTATAGTAGCGATAATGGTTTTCCAAATTAGTGTCTGTATTGGCTGCCACAAAAATAGAAATGACAATCTTACCCATAACTGAATAATTTTGTAGGTGATTTAACCGTCAAAATCCGGTAGGATTGCGATACCCTGTTCCAAAAAATATAGAATATGATGTTGACTTTGCTTGCGCTTAGTAATACAATGTAATACACGGATGTGCTAATGCTAACGAAAGGAGATTTTATCACTTATGACTATTTCTGTAAGATTAAATGAATATGAAACAGAGCTTATTAAAAGCTATGCTGCTTTAAAAAATATTTCTGTATCTGAGTTAGTCAGAACTTCCATACTGGAAAAAATTGAAGACGAATTTGATTTGAATTGTTATGAAGAAGCATATAAGGAATATCTTGACAGCGGCAAGAAAAGCGCTCCTATTTCTGAATTGTGGAAGGAACTCGAATTATGATCTATCATATAGAAACCACGCCTCAATTTGATAGGGAATTTAAAAAGCTGGATAAATCAATACAGCGATTGATCAAGGCTTGGATTGATAAAAACCTTACAAATACTTCTGAACCATGTATGCACGGAAAATCTTTATCAGGGGATAAAATCGGTCAGTGGCGTTATCGCATCGGTGATTATCGTATGCTTTGTGAAATTCAGGATGATAAGCTTATTATCCTTGCCTTGTCTGTAGGGCATAGAAGTAAAATTTATTCTTAAGTAAGTTTAAATAAAGGTTCGGAAGAGCCTTTTTATTTTTTTAAGCCATCTAGTATAATTTTTTTAATCTGTTTCCAATTCAATTAATGCTTCTGTGCCATCGTCATAAAACATATGAGCATGGTGCTCGACCCATAAACGCACACATTCTCTGCTTACATGGTGTATTTCACTTTGCTGCCAAGCCGGCAGCACTGCCAAAACTGCTGTTTTTTTAATTTCCATTATGGTATAATCAGCTAAACAAAGCAGACTTTAGGAGAACGAATACTATGAAAAATTTAAACAGCTGTTGTAAGATCGCCTTGGTGCAAGCCGAGCCGATTATGTTTGACAAAGAGAAAGGACTCAAAAAAACTTTAGACCTTATTTATGAGGCTGCTGAGCAGAATGTTGATTTGATTGTTTTCCCGGAGCTTTTTATTCCGGGCTACCCTATCGGCTTGAATTTCGGATTTTCCATGGGGAAACGCACCGAAAGCGGGAGAAGTGATTGGAAAAAATATTACGATGCATCTATTGTTGCCGGTGATACAGAGTTTGACATGCTCAGCAGAGCTGCGGCAGATACGGGTGCATACATAAGCCTTGGCTTTTCGGAGCGTGATGCCGTTAACGGTACGCTTTACAACAGTAATGTGATTTTTGAACCTATTGGTAAATATAAGGTGCATCGCAAATTAAAGCCGACCGGTACAGAAAGAGTGGTATGGGGCGATGCCAATAAGGATTATTTCCCTGTTACGGATACTCCGTGGGGAGCTCTCGGCAGCCTGATATGCTGGGAGAGTTATATGCCGCTTGCCCGTGTAGCGCTTTATCAAAAGGGCATCACACTATATATTTCGCCTAATACCAACGATAACCCGGAATGGCAGGCTACAATACAGCACATTGCCATAGAGGGCAAATGCTATTTCATCAATGCCGATATGCTTGTACGAAAATCCTCATACCCGGAAGATTTAAGCGAAAAAGCCGCAATTGACAAGCTCCCCGATATCGTGTGCCGTGGCGGCAGCTGTATTATCGACCCATACGGACATTATCTCACCGAGCCTGTATGGGACGAAGAAACCATCATTTATGCAGAGCTTGATATGCATCTTACGGAAGCCTGCAAGATGGAGCACGATCCCATAGGGCATTATGCAAGGCCCGATGTGCTTGAGCTTATCGTTCATGAAAAGTAATATGCGGTGCTCTATTACGCACCGTATATTACCATAAAACACATATGCGTCATGCTTAATACACAGCCGCTGCAAGCCTTTGCCGTCAAACTGCTCTTTAAAGCAATGTGAGCCACCCACCGCATAAAGCCGGTGGGATTGCGGCAGCCTGATTTCAAATTGCTCTGATGAGATTTATATAAGGTTACTTGGAATAAAGCAATTATTCGCATCTATCGGTATAGGTTCTTCGCACATGCAGATGATACCTCCATTGCCACGGTTAAGAGAAGCCTTATCAATCACGCTATACTTCTTTACCTCTCGCCGATCGGGAAAAGCACTCTTTTTGATCTCCAGTGGATGAATCACATTGTTTTCCTCAATAAATACATCGATCTCCTTTGCATTGGAATCACGAAAATAAGTGATATTCACCTTTGACCTTGCGTAAGCATAGTTTCTCACAAGCTCCATAACCACATAATTCTCATAGTAGTGACCGCTTGCCGCACCGTTTCGCAGCGTGTCAGGTGTCAGCCACATGGAAAGATATGCACACAGCCCTGTATCACAAAAATACAGCTTCGGAGTCTTACTGAGTCGTTTCAGCTCGTTGTTTGCATATGGTCTGAGCAAATAGACAACATTAAGCCCAACAAGTATATTTAGCCATTCCTTTGCCGTGCTCGGAGCAATATCAGCGGATTCCGCCAATGTCGAATAATTTACCTGTTCCGAAACAAGCGCCGCACAGCCGACAAGAAATTTGCGGAAACGAACCGTGTCTGTAATGCCACCGGTCTCAGCTACATCTCGCATCAGATAAGTATCAATGTAAGAGTTAAAATATTCCTGCCGAAGTTCATCATCTACACCCTGCACCTGCGGCATGCCACCCTCCCAAATGTGCTTAAATACCTCCACAACATCGTTCTTAGGCAATTTTCGTTGCCGCTCCTGCAAAGCAGCAAGTGAAAAGTCAAGGTCGGTCTCAAATACAAGCCCTGCTTTTTCTCTCGCCGACAAGCTGTATAGCTCAAGTATTCCGATTCTTCCAGCGAGTGTTTCACGCACTTGCTCCATCATTTTATATTGCTGCGAGCCTGTCAGCCAAATAAGCCCCTTTGCATCGCTTTCATCACATATCACCTTTATTTGCTCGAACAGCTCCGGTGCTTTTTGCACCTCGTCAATAAGAATAGGCGGTTTATATGTTTGGAAAAACAGCACGGGATCTGTCTTTGCAAGCTCCCTTGCCATTAAGTTATCCATTGTGACATAAGTTCTGTCGGGAGAAGCCAAATGCTTCAGCAGCGTTGTTTTACCAACCTGTCTTGCACCGGTCACAAGAATAACTTTGAAAAAATCATTGAGTTTCAGGAATTTTCGTTCCAGCTCTCGTGTAATATATGCCATAACGCACCTCTTTTTACATTTTTATGATAATCTATTATTTATCATATTTTATCATAATTTTTCCATGCCGACAAGAAATTATACATATTAAGCCTGATGTGCTTGAGCTTATCGGTTACGAAAAGTAATATCATATTTTATGATAT
>CAYRZK010000057.1:0-6367 GCA_964428785.1 uncultured Oscillospiraceae bacterium
TTCAGCGTACATGCAGAAATAACGGAAGTGGCTAACCGCCTACCGTATCATCGGACAGCTTTTCTAAATAATAACATAAATTACAAAATATGTAAATATAGACAATATGTTTTTCATTAAGGCACTTGTTAAGCGAAACATCATATTATTGTTGCGGCTAACATAGCTGTCTTTTTGCTTGTGATTGACACGATACGATGTTATAATATATTAGAATGATCTAATCAAGGCACAGAAATCTATGAGGAATATTTTAGACATAAGTTAAAATATACGATAGATGTGACGGCAGGCAGTGCAATGACAGCGGAGGCGGCAAATGCAAACACGATGCAAATAAAGCCGAGGTACTGTCACAAAAAACAAGGGGAAATAATGGAAAACAGAACACATAAGGATATTACAGAGCAGTTTTCGTTTTGGAAAAATGATATGTTCTTCAATAGAAAAATACGGGATGAGCTCGTGAGCTTGGAAAAAGCAAAGGCTTGGGAAGAAATAACGGAGCGGTTTTGTAGCGAGCTTAGCTTCGGCACCGGCGGCATCAGGGGCATCATGGGCGCCGGCACGAATCGTATGAATGAATATACGGTAGCCCGCATTACAGCAGGTCTCGGAGAGTATTTAATCGCAGCATACGGCGAAAAAGCGAAAATATCCGGCGTTGTAATTGCGTACGATTCAAGGAATAACAGCAGAGCGTTTGCGGAAACAGCAGCAAATGTGCTGAGCGGGAACGGCATAAAAGTATTTATGTATAAAATGCTTTGCCCGACACCGCAGCTGAGCTTTTCTGTCAGATACAGAGAAGCTATTGCAGGCATAGTAATTACGGCAAGCCATAATCCGAAAGAATATAACGGATATAAGGTGTATGATCAAAAGGGCTGCCAGCTTGTGCCTGAGCAGGCGGCGAAAGTAAAACAATATATTGATAAGATATATGATTACAGGAGCATCGACTTGAACGGATACACAAGTCTGATAGAAGAAATCGATGATACGGCTGCATATGTTGATTGCGTGCTGAAGCATCGAAAATCGGATAAATGTAAGACGACGGCAAATGATAGCAACAGTTTAAAAATCGTGTATACTCCGCTCAACGGAGCAGGGCGAGTGCCTATGTTAAGAACACTTGCAGGAGCCGGATTTGATAAAATCACGGTGGTAACGGAACAGACTGAGCCGGATGGCGATTTTCCGACAGTAGAATATCCAAACCCCGAAGACCATAAAACATTCGATATAGCAATGAAATATGCAGAAGAGGAGGATGCAGATATTGTACTGGCTACGGATCCGGACAGCGATAGAATAGGCGCCTGCGTGAAGCACAATGGCAGTTATACTTTTCTTTCGGGAAATCAGGCAGGTGCGCTGCTCATTGATTTTCTGCTCAAACACACAAATTTGAAAGCATATAAAAAGCCGGCTGTTGTAAAAACAGTGGTAACATCGGAGCTGGGAGCCGAAATTGCGAAAAAAAACGGCGTATCGGTCTTTTCTACACTTACGGGCTTTAAATATATCGGCGAGAAGATATCGCAGTTTGAGGATGCCAAAATCGTCGGAGATGAAGCAAGAAGCTATGAATTCTTATTCGGATATGAAGAATCATGCGGATATCTTGCCGGAACATATGCAAGAGACAAGGATGCCATCGTTTCGGGCTTGCTGATATGTGAAGCTGCGGCAGAGCTTAAGCAAGACGGGAAAACGCTTGTCGATCGCTTAAATGAGATATATGAGGAGTACGGCTATTATTATGATGCGCTCGACAGCTTTACATTTTACGGAACAGACGGTGCGGAGAAAATACAAAAAATGATGAGCAGCCTGCGAGCAAGCAGGATGCCTTTTGAAGATACGAAAGAAGCAATAGATTATCTTGAAGATGTATATGCGGAAGACGGCTTTGGGCTGCTGCCAAAGGAGAATGCCGTAAAGTATATACTTCAGGACGGCTCGTGGGTGGCTGTAAGACCGTCGGGTACAGAGCCTAAGCTTAAAATTTATTATAGTATTCGTGCAAATGACAGCAAGCCGGCAGAGAGCAGATATATGCTTGTCAGCAAAATCTTGAAGGACAAGCTTGAAATAAAGGAATAGCGATTGCAGAGTAATGCAGCATAAATTTGATAGAGATGCAATACAAGATTATAGCTTTGTATAATAGTAGGAGGAAAACACATGCATTTAATTTTACTTTCCGGAGGCTCCGGGAAACGTCTGTGGCCATTATCCAATAGCGTGCGTTCAAAACAATTTTTAAAGCTACTGCCGAATATTGATGCGGAAACACATGAAAAGGTCACAGAATCTATGGTGCAGAGGGTATATAGGCAGATCAAAACGGTCGGCAATTGGGAATCGGTAACAATTGCTGCTGCGGCTTCGCAAAAAGATCTTTTGGAAATGCAGCTTGATGATAATGTCAATATTGTAATAGAACCTGAACGCAGAGATACTTTCCCTGCCATAGCATTGGCATGTTCATATCTGCATGATATAAAAAAAGTATCGAAAGATGATGCGGTAGCTGTATTGCCGGTAGATCCATATGTTGATATTGATTTTTTTAAAACGATAGAAAAATCAGAAAAATTTATTAGGGAAAACGAAACCAATTTACTGCTTATCGGGGCAAAGCCGGCTTATCCTTCCGAAAAGTACGGATATATCGTGCCGCTTGAAAAGGCTGATGGTGAAGAGGCGTTTGCAGTGAAAGAATTTAAAGAAAAACCGACAAAAGCGGAGGCAGAGAAGCTTATTGAAAACGGCGCTCTTTGGAATTGTGGTGTATTCGGATTAAAAATAGGATATGCTTTGGATATTCTGCATAGCAAATATAATATTGAAGATTTTTCATATTTAAATATGCAGGCTGAATTTAAAAGACTGAATAAAACAAGCTTCGATTATGAAGTGGTGGAACATGCACAAGCGATAAAGGCGATTGTGTACGACGGACAGTGGAAAGACTTGGGAACCTGGGAAACCCTTTCGGAAGAAGCGACAGATAATATAAATAAGCATAATAGCAATGTAATAATGGACAAGACCTCTTGCAGCAATACATATGTTATAAACGAGACAAAGCTGCCGCTCGTGGTGGCAGGAGTGAACGACGCTGTGGTGGTGGCAAGCAATGACGGAATATTAGTGTCGGGAAAAGGCGAAACTCATAGGATAAAAGATTTGCTGCCGAAGAGTGCAGTAAGACCGATGTCCGAAGAAAGGCGTTGGGGGGGTTACACCGTAATAGAACATACGAAATATGAAGACTGCTCCGAGGTGCTGACAAAGAAGCTTGTTTTAAATGCAGGTAAGCGTATCAGCTATCAATATCACAATCACAGAAAAGAGATTTGGAGTATAGTACACGGAAAAGGACTCGTGTATTTGGAAGGCAAGAAAACAGAAGTCTCTGCCGGTGATGTGATAAAAGTAGAAGTGAAGCAGAAGCATGCAATCATGGCGATTACGGATTTGGAAATTATTGAAGTACAGATAGGAGTGCCTTTGACGGAGGAGGATATTGTACGGCTCAGTTATGCTTGGTAGCTTCGGCACAAAATGCGCATATGCGGAGAAAGCAGGATTGGGTAAGGCACCGAGGGAGGATTTATGAATAGTATTAACGGCAATGAAAATGTAAGGAAAAAGTATAGGATTGGGTTGGACTTATCGTATATAAATTATAAAGAGCTGAACGGAGCCACATATTTTTCATATAATTTGTTAAAAGGATTACATGAAATAAAGCAGGACAATCAAGCTAAAAGGGACTTTGATATAGTAGTTTTTTGTACAAAGTATGTTGCGGAAGTTGTATTGCGAGTATGCCCTGAGGCTAAGATTGTCTATACAAGCAGTAAAATTGATGAATTGATCGGCTTGGTATATGATGTGGCAAGGCTTGCTTACAGGGAATTTGCAATACCTTATATTATAAAAAAAGAAAAATTGGATGTCGCACTTTTCCCGCATGAAATGGTTTCCATATTTCCGCATTACAGGAAAATGAGAACGGTATACAATCTTCATGATATAGCTTGCTTATCTGCCTTGCCGGATAGAGGAAAGAAAAAAACTCTTAAAGCAAGGCTGTTTTCGGCATTTATTAGATTTGTATATCGCAGAGATTTGGCTAATGCTGATGTCATTATTGCGATTTCACGGTATGATGAGGAAGAAATATTAAAATTCATATCTGCCGACAAGGTGGTGCAGATTTATAATCCGATAGATATGGAGCCATGCTGTATAGGGGCTGAGAAAAAAGAAAAAGTGATCAGTGCTTTGAATTTGCCATACAAGCACAAGAATTGTATTACATTGGTGAAAGCTTTTGAACGGATTAAAGATATCATACCGCATAAGCTTATAATCATGGGGAATGCGAATCCGGAAGCTTATGAATATGCGGAAGCGCATAATCTGCTGAACAGAGTGGTCTTTACCGGATTTGTTTCGGATGATGAGCGAAATGAAGTGCTCAAGAATTGCGAGTTGTATGTAAGCCCTACTACATTTGAAGGATTCGGAATGACTAATGCGGAGGCGGTCTTGATGGGAGCAACAACATTATTGTCTGATATCAAAGTGAATAGAGAAGTGGTAGGCGAGGCGGCTTCGTATTACAGCCCTGTGCTTGATGATAAGGCATTGGCGGAAAAAATTATTGAGATATTGAACAATCCGGACAAGAAATTAACGGCAGAAATGCAGGAAAAGCTGTATTTGAAATACAGCTGTAAAACTATCGCAAGCCAATATTTGGATGTACTACTGCCTGATTGTTAATGCAAGGCAACTTGCGGCGGATAATGATTGAAATGTTTCGAGAGGAACAAAAATGAAAGAGGAAAAATACAAATTCTCAGTCGCTATGTGTGTTTATGGTGGCGATAATGCGGAGCATTTTGATATTGCAGTGAGAAGTATTCTAAATCAAACCATTATGCCAAGCGAAGTTGTTATCGTTGTAGATGGCCCGGTATCCAAAGAAATTGATGAAGTAATTGAAAAATATAAACAAAGTTCAATTTTTAAGATTATACATTTTGCTGAAAATCAAGGGCATGGTAATGCACGACGAGCAGGGATAAATGCTTGTACAAATGAAATTGTTGCGTTGATGGATGCGGATGATATCAGCTTACCGGACAGGTTTGAGCAACAGCTTACTTATTTGCTAAACGGAAACATAGATGTTGCAGGTGGCGATATATCGGAATTTATTGGTGATGCAGATAATATTGTTGCATACAGGAGAGTGCCGTGCGATGACAATGGTATTAAACAATATATGAAAAAAAGATGTCCTTTTAATCAGATGTCCGTTATGCTCAGAAAATCGGTATATGAGGCAACCGGAGGATATATTGATTGGTATTGCAATGAGGATTATTATCTATGGATTCGGATGTATCAATATGGTGCAAGGTTTGCGAATACAGGAACTGTGCTTGTTAATGCCAGAATAGGAAACGATATGTACGCAAGACGTGGCGGAAAGAAATATTTTAAAAGTGAGGCAAGGCTGCAAAAGTATATGCTTGACAATAAGATTATAGGTTACGGCACATATTGCTTAAACATTGCAAAGCGCTTGGTTGTACAGTGTTGTTTACCAAATTCAGTCAGAGGCTGGGTTTTTAGAAGATTTGCAAGAACGAAATGATAGTGGCAGTGTAGTGAGGGTGTAAGTAAGATGGAAAAATCAAAAGAACTGAAGGATATGCTGAAATGGTTTCATTCTTTGTGCGAAGCCAACGGGCTGTGTTATTATGCCTTGGGTGGGACTATGCTTGGTGCTGCAAGGCATGAGGGGTTCATTCCTTGGGATGATGATATTGATATCGGCATGCCGAGGAACGATATGGGCATATTAATCTCTTAAAACGAGCAAAAGCACTTGGAGATTATTTGATCGTTGCATTATCGACTGATGAATTTAATCAGAACGGAAAGAAAAAGAAGTGTTATTTTGATTATGAGAAACGAAAAATGCTGCTGGAAGCCATTCGATATGTTGATTTGATAATTCCGGAAACATGCTGGGAACAAAAGCGTAGCAATATTCATGAATATCATATTAGTACTTTCGTGATGGGCGATGATTGGAGTGGGAGGTTTGATTTTTTTGCCGCAGAAGGCTGTGAAATCGTATATCTGCCGAGAACGCCCGAAATATCAACAACCAAAATTAAACAAGATTTGGACGGCAGAGATTAGCACATCAAAAAATAAAGATGAGCTTTGAGTGTTTGAATCATTGGAAAATTGACAGCAGAATGGGAGCAGGTGTATGCAAATGTTAAAAAACAATATAGATATTTTAATATGCTTTGACGATAAT
>CAYRZK010000058.1:0-6357 GCA_964428785.1 uncultured Oscillospiraceae bacterium
GCCTTTTATTATTGCTTTTTCACACATGCACCGCCATGTCATCGGGCAGCACATTTATGTGCACAAAATTATAAAGAGCCGCATTTAACGGCTCTTTTTGTTTCCGGCATTATGCCTGTTCTGCAACAATTTTGTCAAATTCAGCTACTGCCTTGTCAAATTCGTCGTCATCTTCAATGTCGATAAGCTCGAATTCTTCGTCGCCCACTTCTTTATAGCCGTAGATATATACATCGTCTGTTCCATCATCAGGAATGAGTGCGATATATTCTTTTCCGTCGCAGTCGAATACTCCCATGATTTCACATTCAACCTCTACTCCGTCATCAAATTCGAGAGTGATAAAATCAGCTTCTTCATGATCATGATCGTGGCAGTCGCATCCCGGCGCACACTGATTCTTTTCTTTATCTGTCATGTTATTTTCCTCCGGTAATTTTAGAAAGATTTACTACAAATACTATAACACTATCGTTCTCTTTTATCAATTAAAATATTCTTATTAAAAAATTCTGCTATGCTACGGGCATTTTTTTCGGTAATACCGGGTGCCTTCATCAGCTCCTCCTCTGTTGCCCTTTTAATATTCTCGACGCTTCCGAAATACATCAGCAGTGAATTCCTCTTGGTTTCGCCTATGCCCTCGATATCCTCAAGCACCGAATGAAGCATACGCTTATTTCGCAATCCCTTATGATATTCTATTGCAAATCTGTGAACCTCCTCCTGCACGGTACCCATGTATTTAAACAGCAGTGCTCGTTCGGCAAGCGGCACCTCCGCTCCGCTCTCTGACACAAGCGCACGAGTCCTGTGTTTGTCGTCTTTCGCCATGCCGACTACGGGGATCTCTATCTTCATCGCCCTGAGTATCTGCATTACTGCGCTCACCTGTCCTCTTCCGCCGTCTATCAAAAGCACATCCGGGAGCTTAATAAACCCGGCATCTCCGTCCGCCGCACGCTTAAATCTCCTATATATTACCTCTTGCATACTGCCGTAATCGTTAGGTCCCTCAACAGTTCTTATCTTAAAGCGCCTGTAATCTTTTTTGATAGGCTTCATGCCCTCAAACACTACCATTGCGCCTACCGAATCGATTCCGTTTGTATTGGAAATATCATAAGCCTCCACCCTGTAAGGGCGTCCCTGCGGTGCACTCCCTCCGTATCCAAGCTCTCGGAGCGCTTTCGCCGTCTCAAGCACAAGATTTTCGTTTCTCTCACGAGTCGCATTTTCACGCGCATCTATCGTTTTTGCCATTTCGACAACATCACGCCTTGCAAGGTCAAACAGTGCTTTCTTATCGCCCTTTTTAGGCACTGTGATTTTTACACTGCGTCCCGAAATCCTCGTAAGGAATTCTTCGATAAGCGCTTGCTCTCCCGGCTCCGACTCCACGAGTATTTCCTTGGGCACAGTGCCCATATCGGAATAATACTGCTTGATGAAATCCGCCGCAATCTCCGCATTGTTGTCATCGGCATCCGCCTGCATAACAAAGCTCTCCCGTCCTGACAGCTTACCGCCACGCACATAAAATACAACGACATGTATCCTGCTTGCACCTCTAAGCACAAACACCATATCCATATCGCCTGCGCCGATTATCGTCACTCGCTGTATTTCGGATATGGCTTTCACCGCCGCTATTTTATCCCTATATTTTGCCGCATTCTCAAAGTCCAGATTATCGGACGCTTTTACCATCTCATCGTTTAACATATCCAAGACTTTTTTGTGCTTGCCTCCGAGAAATTCAAGTGCTTCATTTATTTTCAGCATATATTCTTCCTTAGAGATGCCACCCACGCAGACACCACCGCAGCGCTTTATATGATAATTCAGACAAGCTCTGCTTTCTGGCTTGAAGCTCTTCTCACTGCACCTTTTGAGCATGTATATGTCGTTCACCATATCCACAATCTCATTTACTGCGCCCGCATCTGTATACGGCCCGAAATAACGGCTTCCATCATTGTCCACGCTTCGTGTTTTAAGCACACGGGGATAAGCCTCTCCAAGCGTCACTTTGATGTAAGGATATGTTTTGTCATCACGGAGAAGGACATTGTACTTGGGCATATATTTTTTGATAAGATTACATTCCAGGACGAGTGCCTCCACCTCACTGCCGCATGTTATATATTCAAATTCTTCTATATTAGCCGCAAGTGCTCTCACCTTGGGATCGGCAGTCTTTGACAAGCGAAAATACTGGCGCACACGCCGTTTAAGTGAAATCGCCTTACCAACATATATCACCTGCCCCAGCTTATCCTTATGAATATAAACACCCGGCGTATCGGGTAGTTTTTTGAGATTTTCTTCAATATCAAACATTAGAAATGCCAGTCTCTTTTCTTCAAATCATTTTCTCGCTCTGCTCTTGCCTTTGCAATCTCAAGCGCTTTTGCTTCTCTTCTTGCTCTGCGCCTTTTGAGGCTTCTTCTCTTGAGCACCGTATATGTAATCACGAGTGCAAATATAAGCGTTATAAGTATACCAACTGTCCAGAAGATTATATAAGCCGCTTTGTTTTCAATACCGAATACCGAAAGAAAAGTTCCGTCCTCTACAGCATTTACGGCTATTGCTGCCGTGCTTGCAATAATGTCGTCGCCCTCATATACAAGATATTCTCCGAGCGCTTGTCCTTCCTCTATCGGCGCACGCTGCGCATCATAAAGCTTAAGCTCTGTTTTTAGGACATCCTTTGACGCCTCTTTCGGAAGCGTTACATATATGCTGCTCGCAAGCTCCAGCTCGACTTCACGCACCGCTCCGTGCTTCACTGTCGCCGTGCCGAGCTTTTCTGTCGCCTTATCAGCTACATTAACACCGTAATAATTATTAAATCCATAGTCCAAAAGCGATATACAATCGGAATATCTTCCCATATCAGTAGATTTTAACACTACCGGTATAAGGAGTGTTCCTTCTCTTTCGGCTGCGGCTACAAGACATGCCCCAGCCTCCGGAGTTGTTCCTGTTTTCACACCTATTGCGCCCTCATAGAAGCACTCTCTCGTAACACCGTTTACCTGTACCGTACTCACAGTGTCGTATATCAGCCTGTTTGTATTGTACAAATACCGTTCATCCTGCATATTTGTAGCAGGGATATAGTACTTATATGTTGCACACAATTTACGGAATTCACTGTTTGCAAGGCAGCCCTTTGCAATCATCGCAAGATCATATGCTGTCGTAAGATGACCGTCGGCATGAAGTCCATTTGGATTTTTAAATGTTGTATTAAGTGCACCTAGCTGCTTGGCACGCTCTGTCATTTTCTCGGCAAAGCTGTCGATATCGCCGCCGACAGCCTTTGC
This sequence comes from uncultured Oscillospiraceae bacterium, assembly GCA_964428785.1. Classification (GTDB taxonomy): domain Bacteria; phylum Bacillota; class Clostridia; order Peptostreptococcales; family Anaerovoracaceae; genus QAKD01. The sequence continues at coordinate 3,336 of CAYRZK010000058.1, forward strand.
TACGGCTATTGCCGCATCATTCGCCGATACGGTCATAAGCGCATTCAGCACTTGCTCAACCGTCAATTGCTCCCCCTCAAGCATGAATATTTTACTGCCGTCCACAAATGCCGTGTCCGCATCTCCCGTAAGTACCTGATCCATTTCAAGATTTTCAAGTGCCATCAGGCAGGTAATGATTTTTGTCGTACTTGCCGGTTCGAGCAGCGCATGTTCGTTTTTGCTATACAGCACCTCGCCGCTGTTTCCGTCTATCAGTATTGCCGCTTCCGCCTGCACCTCCGGCAATGCGCTTTCGGCATATGCACTGCCCGTCAAAAAACATGCTCCAAATCCTGTTATCGTTATTATAATTGCTAATACTGCCGCTAATTTTTTAATCGTGCTCACCCCTTGCTTATCGTTTTTTACCGTTTTAAGGCCGCAGAAAACTGCGACCTTAATCTATTTTACCAATTACTATCTGTTTGTAAAGAAGAATTCCGCAAGCTCATCTCCGTTTTCAAAGTACATACCCTCAGCTCCCGATTTTTCGCTGTACTTCTTGGAATCGTTCGTTTCTGTTTCGAGCGTGCTGTCATAAAGCACAAACGGTACAGGCTCCCTTGAATGTGTACGAAGCACGAGAGGCGTCCGGTGATCAGGGATCACAAGCACTCTGAAAGCTTCTCCTGTTTCTTTGAGATAATTTACAACAGGCGTGAATATCTTTTGATCAATTTTCTCCAGGCATTCCACTTTTCCTTCCATATCGCCCTGATGCGAACATTCGTCCGGAGCTTCCATATGCATATAAACAAATTCAATACCATTTTTATATGCATCTATCGCCGCCTTGGCTTTGCCGTCATAGTTCGTATGCTTATTGCCCGTAGCACCCTCGACATCTATCGATTCAAGCCCGGCACAGATCGCTATGCCCTTTATAAGATCCACTGCCGAAATCGCTGCTCCCTTGATGCCGTATCGTTCTTCAAAGGAAGTGAGCGCAGGCTTTGTACCCTGTCCCCATATCCAGAGCGTATTTGCCGGGTTAAGCCCCTTCTTTCTTCTTTCTATGTTTATCGGATGATTGTTCAGAATATCATAGCTTCTGCGCATCATCTCAGTGATAAATTCACTGCCGTCACCTTTAGGCAGATATTCTCCTACCTTTTTATCAAGCACATCATGAGGCGGTGTAAGGTCATATGCTGTGCTGCCATTATGCACTATCATGCAGTGTCTGTAGCTCACACCCGTGTAAAACTTGATTTTATCCGTTTCAAAAGCTTCATTACACGCTTTTATGAGCACATCAGCTTCTTCGGTGGAAATATCTCCGGCACTGTGATCTTTAATTATCAGATCCTCATACTCGCCGTCGCCCTCAACAGTAATAATATTCGCTCTGAAAGCCACATCCGTATCCGACATATCTATTCCTATGCTCACCGCTTCGAGCGGCGATCTTCCGGTAAGATAAATTCTCGGATCGTATCCCATTACCGAAAGATTGGCAGCATCCGAGCCCGGTGCAATACCATCCGGCACAGTTCTTACCATTCCCACTCTGCCCTTTGCCGCATATGCATTGATATTCTTCATATCCGCCGCTTCAAGCGGAGTCTTGCCTCCGAGAGCTTCAATCTCATAGTCTCCGGCACCGTCAGTCAACAATATAAAATACTTCATATTCCAATCCTCTCATAACATTGTTCAGTACACAAAACCGGCGCTGTTTTATCAGCACCGGCTCACCATTGCATTATATCCTATGCATAAGCGGTCTCAACATGCCTGAGCCGCCTGCAAATCCTATGCCGATATATTTACTTAGATATGTGCCTCTTCAAACTTCTTCATAAATTCGATAAGTGCATCTACACCTTCCATCGGCATCGCATTATATATGGATGCTCTCATGCCGCCTATCGAGCGATGTCCGGCAAGGTTTACAAGTCCCTCTGCTGCTGCATCCGCCACAAACTTCTTATCAAGGTCTGCATCACCTGTAACAAAGACTACATTCATAAGCGAACGATCTTCCTTGTTCTCCACCGGACATTTATACAATTTGCTCGAATCGATATAATCGTAAAGCTTGCCTGCTTTTGCAGCGTCCTGTTCATTCATTTTCTTAATTCCGCCCTCAGCTTCGATCTTCTTGAACACCTCGCCCGCAATATAAATCGCAAAACAAGGCGGAGTATTGTACATTGAGCCGTTATCCGCATGAATTTTATAATCAAGATATGTCGGCACATTTTCCGGTGCATTTCCAAGCAGGTCTTCACGCACAATTACGATAGTCACTCCTGCCGGCGCCACATTTTTCTGTGCTCCTGCGAATATAAGCCCGTACTTGCTTACATCTATTTCTTCCGAAAGAATACTTGACGACATATCAGCGACAAGAGGAATATCTCCCGTATCCGGCACTGCCGCATCGCAGAAATGTGTACCGTAAATGGTATTGTTTGTTGTGATATATACATAGTCTGCGTCAGGTCTGATATCGGCTTTTGTCACTCTCGGCACATATGTGAATTTCTTATCATCCGAGGATGCTATAATCTTTGCATCGCCGAATTTTTTTGCTTCGGCAGCGGCTTTTTTCGCCCATGTTCCCGTTACTATGTAATCAGCCTTGCCAGACTTCACCATGAGATTGAGCGGCACCATTGCAAACTGGAGCGTACCGCCTCCCTGAAGAAAGAGCACTTTATAGTTATCCGGAATATTCATGATTCTTCTGAGACAGCTTTCAGCATCGTCGATAATCTTTTGGAATTCCTTGGAGCGATGAGACATTTCCATTACAGACTGTCCGCATCCGTTGTAATTCGCAAGATTTTTTGCTGCATTCTCTATAACATCAAGCGGAAGCATCGACGGTCCCGCTGAGAAGTTGTAAACTCTGTTAGTCATTCTTATTTCCTCCAAAGGTCAATATATTGCTGTTTCGGAAACACCGTACTCCGCATTATATTGCGCCCAACGGCATTTACCCTGTATATTTAGGCATTATACCACTTTACCT
>CAYRZK010000059.1:0-6308 GCA_964428785.1 uncultured Oscillospiraceae bacterium
CCGAAAAAATCGGCATAGCCGGATCACTCCAAACTATGCCGATCTTTTCCCAAGAAATTAAATCCCTTAGTGAGACACCCTTTGGTCCTCCCATTGATTATAAACATGCTTTTATTTTTTCTACAAATTCAAATAACATTGTTCCCGGTTAGAAAAATCTTAGAAACGGCAAACTCCACTGATATGATTCAATTTCAGATTTTATGCGGTTTTTGAATTCCAAATTCCCTCACAAAGCGTGATTTTATGGGCTTTCTTGCCTTCCGCCATCTTCCGATAACTTCTAATAACATCGTCCAAAGTCGGTCAAACGGATATAACTCGAAATGCGTTTGTCTTAACGGACATGTGGGTTCGAATCCCACCTTCTCCGCCAAAAAAATCCGGTAAACAAACATGTTTGCCGGATTTTTCTTTTTATCATCGCTACACGATGTCTGCACATAATAATTTACACTACTGATTACAGTAATTTTATGGTTTTTCGTATCTTCTAATTTTCACAACTATGGCTTCTACGATACTGTTTAGTTATTGGCTTGATATGATTACCACAATCTGTCGCAAAGCTTATACATACATTTCATTGTTTCTCGCTCTCTATGATGCTTTCCGCATAACGCACACTTTCCATAGCATCCTTGGCATATTTGTCAGCACCTATTTTATCCGCATATTCCTGCGTCAGCACAGCACCTCCGACTACTACCCTACACCACGGCGCTTTTTCTTTAAGCTTTGCAATTGTTTCCTCCATTGCAGGAACTGTTGTGGTCATCAAAGCGCTGAGACCGGCAAGCGGTGCGTGAAGCTCCACCACTTTCTCTACGATTTTATCAGGCGGCACATCTTTACCGAGATCCACAACATTAAATCCGTAATTTTCAAGCAAAAGCTTCACTATATTTTTCCCTATATCATGTATATCTCCATATACTGTTGCAATTACGAAAGTACCTTTATCTTCCGCCGATTCACCGGTCGCCATATATCCTTTTATGACTTCAAAGGCGCTTTTGGCAGCTTCCGCACTCATGAGCAGCTGCGGTAAATATACAGTCTTATTTTCAAATCCACTGCCCACCGTATTAAGTGCCGGTATAATTTCATTATTTACTATACTTAAAGGTTCTGTGCTTTCGAGCAGCACTTTGGTAAGCTCCGCAGCCTTATCCTTAAATCCTTTTATCACAGCACGCTGCAATTCTGAAGCAAATTCTTCGGATGTTTTCTGCACTTCGGGCATAGCCTGCACCGCCGATACAGTAAAAAACTCCGATGCGCCTACATAGTCGGCACAATTTTCATCATATCCCTTAAGCGCTCTATATGCGTAATAGGTCTTCATCATATCGGACGAATATGGATTCATAATAGCCGCCGAAAGTCCGTTTTCAAGTGCCAATGCAAAAAATGTTCCGTTTACCGCATCACGATTAGGCAGCCCGAACGAAATATTCGATACACCGAGAGATGTATGACATCCCAAATTATATTTTATGATTTTAAGTGCATTAAGTGTTGCCAGCGCTGCCTTATTATCAGCACTGACAGTCATTGCCAGCGTGTCAAAGATAATATTCTTCTTCTCTATCCCATATTTTGCGGCAGTACTCAATATTTTTTCGGCAATCCTTACTCTCCCGCCGGCTGTTTCCGGAATACCGTCTTCATCCAAAGTGAGCGCTACCACCACACCTCCATACTTTTTAACAAGCGGGAAAATGCTTTCCATGCTTTCGCCTTTGCCGTTTACGGAGTTTATCATCGCCTTACCGTTATATCTGCGAAGCGCCGCTTCCATAGCCCGTATATCAGCTGTATCTATTTGCAGCGGAAGGTCTGTGACAGCTTGCAGCTCGCAAACAGCGCTTTCAAGCATCCTCACCTCATCTATATCAGGAAGTCCTACATTGACATCGAGAATATGCACATTTCTCTCCTGCTGATTCACTCCTTCATTAAGAATATAATCCATATCGTTTTGCAGAAGTGCCTGCTTAAAACGCTTCTTCCCTGTAGGATTTATACGCTCACCTATCAGAACAGGCTCCTCGCCGAATTCTACAGTATGTGTATATGACGATACTGTAGTGATATTCTTTTCTTCAATAGGAACAGGCTTTAAATCGCAAGTCCTGCGGTAAAGTGCATCTATATACTCCGGCGTAGTGCCGCAGCAGCCGCCTGCAACACGCACACCTGCTTTTAAAACATACTCGACATCCTCCGCAAATTCTTCTGCATTCACATCAAAAACAGTCTTTCCGTCTATTGACTTCGGCAGACCTGCATTCGGCTTGAATATTACAGGAACAGAAGCCTTTTCAAGCAATTCCTCGGCAACCCTGCGAAGCTGTTTCGGTCCTAATGAGCAATTCGTACCGAGTGCATCAACGCCCATTCCCTCAAGCATTGCGACCATTGCGGCTGGTGTTGCCCCCGTCATCAGCTTGCCGTCCTCCCCATAAGCATTCGACACTATAATCGGGAGCTCACTGTTTTCCTTGGCAGCAAGCAGCGCAGCCTTCGTTTCATAGCTGTCATTCATGGTTTCTATAATGATGAGATCTGCACCATATTTCACTCCGAGCTTGACTGTTTCGGCAAATACACTTACAGCATCCTCAAAATCAAGATCGCCGAGAGGCTTCAAAAGCTTCCCCGATGGACCTATATCAAGCGCTACAAATTTTTCACCCGAAGATTTCGACTGTTCTCTTGCCGCCTTGGCATTTGCCACTGCCGCCCTTATAATATCTTCCAGTTCAGTTTTATCGAACTTGAGCACATTTGCTCCGAATGTATTTGTGCAAACAACATTGCTCCCTGCATCGAAATAAGCTTTATGAATAGCTGTTATCACATCGGGATGCAGCAGATTCCATCGCTCCGGATGTTCTCCCGGCATAAGCCCTTTTTCCTGCAATAAGGTTCCCATGCCGCCGTCAAGATAAACTATGTTGTTTTTTAAATATTCTCTGAAATTCATACAATACTCCTGAATGTGCAGCTTTTCATATTGCAAACACTGCACTTGCTTTTCACTTGCCTTTTTTTACCGCCGAGCCCCATAAAAGCCGTAACGGACTTGGACGGTGACATTATAAGGCTGTCATTTAAGGTCAGCCCTATTCTTTTTTCACAATCAAGAAGATTAAAAATATCTTTTTGAACAGTAAGCGGCAGATCTCCGTAACCGGGACTGAAACGAGGCTGCGTACACATGTTGTATTCTCTTGCAATATCGCTGCAAAATGTATCGCACAGCGCCTCTATCCTATCTGCGCCGATGGCTTGAAGCATAAGTGCTTTGGACGGTGCAAGCCGCCCGTATCTCGCTATAAGCCTATCTATTCCGACGCCTATCGTAGCTGCAAAAATGACTGCGCTCTCGCATCCCTTGAGATTGCCTGCCAAATTCTCCGATTGTAAACGAAACGCTCCAAAATTACAAACATCTCCGTCTATTTCAATAGGCATCACTCTGTAGCAAACCTTAAAGCTGAGCTTATTCTTTACTTCCTTGATGCAAGCATACATCAGCTCTGTTATTCCATCGTTTGCATCAATACAGCCGGCATACCTTAAAATTTCTTTTTCGCAAAACGGCTGCTCACCGTATGTCCTGCTTAAAACTACAGCACTCATTTTCCTAAAATATCCGAAAGATTTGCCTGTATTTTTTCGGCAACATCGGGCTTGTTCATCGAATATACATGCACATTTGTTATACCGTTGGCATACAGATCTATAATTTGATCGGTGGCATATGCTATACCTGCCTGCTTCATTGCCGCAGGATCCGAGCCAAACTTATCAACAAGGCTTTTAAACCTTTGAGGCATAAAAGAGCCTGAAAGCTTAATGGCACGAGCTATTTGATTGGCATTGGTGATAGGCATAATTCCCGGAATTACCGGCACCGTTATCCCTGCCTCACGAATCTTATATAGGAAATTATATAACAGATTATTGTCAAAAAACATCTGTGTTGTTAAAAAGTCACATCCGGCATCTACCTTCTCCTTTAACCTCTTAATATCTTCTTTTTGATTGATACTTTCCGGATGAATTTCCGGATAACATGCTCCTCCTATGCAAAAATCCGGGTTTGCCGCCCTGAGCTCAAGCACAAGATCCACCGCATATCTGTAATCCCATTGGCTGCGATCAGCTCCCTCAAGCTCTTCCGGAATATCGCCTCTGAGCGCCATAATATTTTCTATTCCGGCTGCTTTGATTTCTTCGATTTTCTGTCTCACCGTTTCCTTTGTAGATGAAACACATGTAAGATGCTCCAATGACGGTACATCGTATTGTTCCTGAATATTTTGAGCAATATTAAGAGTATATCTGCTCGTTCCTCCGCCTGCTCCGTAAGTAACGCTCATAAACGCAGGCTTGAGCGCCGCTATTTTCTCTGTTGCCGCCTTTACGCTCTCAAAGCTCGTCTCATTCTTAGGTGGGAACACCTCAAACGAAAGCGACATAGTATCTTGTTTAATCAAATCAATAATTTTCATAGCTGTATTTCCTTCTTGCAAAATAATACAATGAATTATACATCCAAACAAACATGTAAATCAATAGAAAACTACCATGTTATCTGCAAAATATCGCAAAACTTCCGCACATTTTTAACTACTTGAAACAGTAAAAAGTTTATGGTACAATGTGGCAGACAAAAAACGAAAGGAATATAGAATATGTTCAACATTTGGCATGACATTTCACCTAAAAGGGTAAATATTGACGATTTTATTTGCGTTATTGAAATCTCAAAAAACAGCAAAAAAAAATATGAGCTCGACAAAGAGACAGGTCTTATCATACTTGACAGAATCTTGTATACTTCAACCCATTATCCGGCTAATTACGGTTTTATTCCGAGAACATACGGGGATGATAACGACCCGCTTGATGTTCTCCTGCTTTGTTCCGAGCCTATCGAGCCGATGTCACTCGTGCGTGCTTATCCTATCGGCATGATTTCAATGATTGACAACGGCAGAAATGACGAAAAAATCATCGCTATACCATTCAACGATCCTAATTATAATATGTATACCGACATCGACCAGCTGCCTAAGCATATATTTGACGAAATGCGTCACTTTTTCCAGGTATACAAGAACCTTGAACATAAAGATACAGCCGTAAACGAAGTAAGCGGCAAGGAAGAAGCCTTAAAGGTCATCCAGGCAGCCATAGATAATTACATCGAAAAATTTTGTAAATAGGCACTAAAAATTTCAAGCCTCTGCAATTCGCAGAGGCTTGTTCACATCATTTCATATTTAATTTGATAATATCTCTGTATAAATTTGTTGCATATCGGTCGGTCATCCCAGCAATATGATCCTTGACCACCTCGTTAATTCCGAATTCCGGTATCATTATACGACATTCTTCCGACAGCTGCTCAGGATGTTCGATATAATAATTGTAAAGGAACCGTATAATACTGTCTACCTCAGCCAAATCTTCATCCTTTTTTACCTTGCTGTTCAGATATACATTTTTAAACATAAATGTTCTGAGCATATTCATGCTTCTGTTACATTCATCGCTCATCGCAATTACATCTCGTCCGACACTGTTCTCAATCATACTTCTTACAAGAGTATTTATTCTCGTGCTGTGCGAGCTGCCCAGCACTTCCATACATTCATGAGGCAGCTCATCGTTGCTGATTACTCCGCTTCTTAAAGCATCATCTATGTCATGATTGATATAAGCGATCCTATCGCTTATCTTTACTATTTGCCCTTCGAGTGTAAACGGCACTCCGTCACCTGTATGATTAAGGATACCGTCTCGCACTTCCTTCGTAAGGTTCATGCCCCTGCGCCCATTTTGTGATTCCAGCACCTCCACAACACGGATGCTCTGCTCATTGTGCTTAAAGCCGCCGGGATGTATCTCATCGAGAATACTCTCACCTGTATGCCCGAACGGAGTATGCCCAAGGTCATGCCCAAGCGCTATCGCTTCTGTAAGATCCTCATTAAGTGCAAGCCCTCTTGCTATAGTTCTCGCAATCTGCGATACTTCAATAGTATGCGTAAGGCGTGTTCTGAAATGATCACCCTCCGGTGCAAGGAATACCTGCGTTTTGTGCATAAGCCTGCGAAAAGCCTTAGAATGAATGATTCTGTCCCGATCTCTCTGATATTCGGTACGAAATTCACATTTTTCTTCAGAAAAATCACGCCCAAAAGTCTCTGCCGCTTTTGCCGCAAACGGGCTCAATATCTCATATTCTCGCTTTTCAATATCTTCTCTTTTTAGCTCGCTATACATAC
>CAYRZK010000060.1:0-6062 GCA_964428785.1 uncultured Oscillospiraceae bacterium
CCGTAATACTCGACAGCAATTGTCTGTATTACCGATCTGTAAATACAAAAACGCTTGAAATGTGCGGAATTACCGAAGAAACGGAAGCTCCCGATGGCGGCAGGCTTGTGCTCGGTGATGACGGCAAGCCAAACGGTGTGCTTTATGGAAATGCAGCGCATCTTGTTGATGGTGCGATACCGCAGTTTTCGCTTGAATTTTACAGGAAGATGATCATTGAGGCGCAACAGCATGCGCTTGAATGTGGGCTTACGAGTATGCAGGGGAATGATATAGGCTATTCGATGAGACCGCAGCAAAAAGGCTTTGATCTCCTCAAAAGCATGATTGAGCGTGGAGAATTGAAGATAAGATTTAATTCGCAGACATCGTCTGTGAGCGTAGAGGAGTGCGAGGAGTTTCTTAAAAACGGTGAATTCGCATCTTCCGATTACGGCGAAAATGCACTTCTGACAGTAGGCTCTCTGAAGCTGCTGCGTGACGGTAATCTCTTTTCGAAAACGGCAATGATGAAAAACGGATATGCCGATGATCCGAATAATCACGGCGTAGAATGGCATTCGGAGGAAAGAGTAAGAGGAATATGTGCGCTTGCAAAAAAATACGGTGCGACGGTTACAACACATGCAATAGGCGACCTGGCGATAGAAGAGGTGCTCGATATTTATGATGAATTTTTCGGAAAAGAAAATCCGAAAAGAAGCTCGATAGTGCACTGCAATGTTATGGACGAAGTGCTGATAGACAGGCTTGCGGCTAGCAATGTGCCGCTTCTTGTCCAGCCGATTTTTATAGATACGGTAAGAGATAAAAACGGACTGCTTTATGATGCCGGGCTTGCCGAGACATCGAATGCTTTCGGAACGCTGATAAAGCGAGGCGTGCATGTGGCTTTTGGCACGGATGCTCCCGTGACGGATTTTAATCCGTTTCCTGTGATATATTCGGCTGTAACACGCAAGGTATACGGAGATCCTTACGGCGATATTGTTTATAATGAAAACGAAAAGGTTGACAGAGAGACTGCGATAGATGCCTATACCGTTGAGAGTGCATATGCCGAATTGCTTGAACATTGTAAAGGGCGGATAAAAGAGGGCTATTATGCGGATATGGTGCTTCTTTCCAAGGATATTTTCACATGCTGTGAGGATGAAATCCCGGATATCGTTTCGGACATGACTATAGTAGACGGCAAAATTGCTTATAGGAGAAGCTGAAAACAAGCAGAGTGTGTATATTTAAGGTACAAACTCAAGAAGTAATCGGCTATACCGCCTGACCGGAGGCTCGTGTAAAATTAAAACAGAGTAATCAAAATAGGAACAAGTTTTGAATTTGATATTTAAGGAGGAAATGACATGTTAAAAACAGCTGATAGAGTTGAATCTCTCGAATTTTCAAAGATAAGAATGGCAAGCGCAAAGATTGCAGAGGTGGAAGCAACGGGTAAGCAGGTATACAGATTTACTCTCGGACAGCCTGATTTTCCGACTCCGCAGTATATCATCGACGCATGTTCAAAGGCAATGAATGACGGATTTACTACATATCCGGATTATTGCGGCCCTCTTTCGTTCAGACAGGCTGTATGCGATAAGTATGAAAGAGAAAACGGTCTTAAGTTCGACCCTGCACAGGTAATCTCATCATGCGGAGCTGCACAGGCTGCATACCTTGTACTTACAACATTTGTAAATCCGGGAGATGAAGTGCTCGTACCTGATCCGATGTACAATATTTACGAACATATCACAAATATCTGCGGAGGTACTCCTGTTAAGTACGCACTCAAGGAAGAAAACGATTTCCAGATCGACCTTGAACAGATCAAGAGCTTAATCACAGATAAGACAAAGATGATCGTAATCTGCTCACCTAACAACCCTATCGGAGGTGTTCTCACTAAGGAAAACCTCGAAGGACTTGCAGAAATTATCGCAGATAAGGACATCTTCGTATGCTCGGACGAAATTTACGAAAGACTTACTTATGATGGATTTAAGCCTGTATCACCTGCATCAATTCCGTCACTCAGAGAAAAGACTATCATCATCAACGGTTTCTCAAAGACATTCTCAATGACAGGCTGGAGAGTAGGATATGTAATTACTCCGCTTGCTTATCAGGAAAAGCTTTATATCCACTCAGGCTTCCAGATTTCGGGTATTCCGGCATTCGTGCTCGAAGCTGCAACAGTAGCATTGAACGAGGATCCTGAAAGAAAGACAGCAGAGACTATGAGACAGGCATTTGAAGAAAGAAGAAATTACTTCATAGAAGAAATCAATAAGACTAAGCATTTTTCGGCTAAGACTCCGAAGGGCGCATTCTACATCTTCATGAATGTTAAAAAGACAGGCATGACATCGGCAGAATTCGTTGATTGGCTTGTTGAAAACTACGGAATCGCATTCATTAACGGAGCTATTTTCGGTAATGAGGGAGAAGGCTTCGTAAGAATTTCATATGCTTCATCTATGGAAGATATCAAGGCTGCATGTGAGCTTCTTCATAAGGCAGATGCAGATCTCACAGCAATGGGAAGATAATATTTGAAATACACTCCTTTTAAAAATTCACAACAAAGAAAGGGCGGGATGACTCGCTCTTTCTTAATATAAAATATCCCTTGGATGCTTATGAAATATTGAAGAAGTCTGCTGCCGAAAACAATCGGAAGTGCCGGCTTGAATATTACGCTCAGGAGGAAAGATATGATTGATAAAGTAACAAAAATCGAAGACGCAATGGCGCATGTAAAAAGCGGACATACCGTTATGGTCGGAGGCTTTACTGTATCAGGAGCACCGCTCACGCTGCTGCATTATCTTGAAAAAACGGATGTTGACGGTCTTACAACGATATCGGAGGACTGCGGCTTTGCACATCGTACATTTTACGAAAATGCGGCAAATCTGCTTGAAATGAAGAAAATTAAAAAGGTATGTGTGTCGTTTGTAGGCGGTGCAAAGATTGTAAATGATATGATTCAGGCAGGAGAGCTTGAATATGAGCTGATACCGCAGGGAACGCTTGCAGAGAGGATAAGAGCGGGCGGCTCCGGGCTCGGCGGTATACTCACACCTACGGGAGTCGGGACTGTCGCAGCGGAGGGCAAACAGGTAATCGAGGTGGACGGAAAAGAGTATCTGCTTGAAAAACCGCTCCATGCCGATGTTGCGCTTATCAAAGCATGGAAAGCCGACCATATGGGTAATGCTGTATTTAAGTATTCCGCAATGAATTTTAACCCGCTTATGGCTATGGCGGCAGATGTTGTAATCCTTGAAGTCGAAGAGCTGGTTGAAACGGGCGAAATAAATCCTGAACATGTACAGCTTCCGGGAGTATTTGTCGATTATGTGGTAAGACCTGAGGAGGTGATTTTGTAATGGCTGACAATCGTGCAATTATCGCATGCAATATTGCGCAAATGTTTAACAACGGTGATTTTGTAAATCTCGGTGTCGGAATTCCGACTATGGCGAGCAACTATATACCGGAGGATATTACTGTGCTGCTTCACGGTGAAAACGGACAGGTGGGACAGGATAAGACTATTTCGGGAACACGCCCTGAAATGGCAGCATGGGAGAAGACACATGCCGGCGAGAACGGCGACTGGAAAACAGGGCACAAGGATCTCTGTAATGCCGGGAATACCAATGTGACGCTTATTCCGGGCGGATGCTGTTTTGACTCATCGATATCGTTTGCCATGGCAAGAGGCGGACACCTTGACGCTACCGTTCTCGGCGGACTTCAGGTGGATATAGAGGGCAATCTTGCCAACTGGATCGTTCCGGGTAAGAAGATGACGGGCATGGGCGGTGCAATGGACTTGGTAAGCGGCGCCAAAAAGGTAATAGTTGCTATGGAGCATTGCTCCAAGGACGGCACGCCGAAGCTTTTAAACAAGTGCACTTTCCCGCTTACAGCAATGAAGTGTGTAAGCACGGTTGTAACGGAGCTGTGTATTATAGAGTGCAGGGACGGTAAATTTGTCGTTACCGGCATGGCACCGGGTGTGACAAAGGAAGAGCTTATTGCCAAGACGGAGGCGCCTCTCGAATTTGCAGCTGATATTAAGGAAATGCTTATTCCGGAGTAATAGGCAGATAAATGAAATGTCGCTTATGAGGAGACAACAGAGCGGTGTGACCGGTGTAATATGAAATTATGATGTATGGCATTGCTTTGCAGTGAGACAGCTGCGGCGGATGCGGTGCGACAAAGATTCCCGTAATTAAAAGGAGGATGAAAAATGTTTTACAACTGGTCAACAATCAATGTAAGCGATATGGACAAGAGCCTTGCTTTTTATAGTGATTTGCTTAAGCTTGAGGTCGTAAACGAAATCGGCGGCCCCGGTGAAAACATGCATATCGTATTCCTCGGCGAAGCCGGAAAGACTCAGCACGAGCTTATCAGAAGTGCGACAGTGCCGCAGCCGTCGGAAACTACTTCTTTCGGCTTTACTCCGGACAATCTTGATGAAATCATCGAAGCATGTAAGGATACGGCAACAGCGGTAGGCAGCTTCTGGTATGTAAGAGACCCGGACGGATACAAGATCCAGCTTATGCTTAAGAAATAGTAAAAGGTAAGCAAGGAAAGGGAAAACAAAGGCAAAACACGAGCGGCAGTAATGCTTGTCCGAAAGGCGGATTGCGAAGCTGTGAGTGGCTTAATAATTGTTAATACTGATCGGGACTGTGCTGAGGCACAGTCCCTTTCGCTATGTGCTACATATGCTTGAATAAAAATGCAATTGTATAAATATTTCGAATTATTTTGACAATTATAGCGAGTTTTGCTATAATTTGCTTGCGGGTTTGCTTATTTGTGCATATACGCAGGCTGAGCATTGCTGCAGGCATAACAGTCGGAGCATTTCAATAGCCGTCGCAGGGTAATGCTTACAGCGATACTCGCATTACAGCAGACAAGTACTATTACAAGGCTCTGCTTTGGGCATGGGAAAACGGTATTGTTACAAACAAAGCACTTAATCCGAACGGAGACTGTCAGCGCAGCGATGTTGTAACATATCTTTGGAAGCTTACATATGAGCCACAGGTTGAAGCAAGCAATTTTAACGATGTTTCGGACACAGCCGATTATGCGGAGGCTGTTTCATGGGCAGTGGCTACAGGTATTACAAAGGGCACTTCGGATACAACATTCAGCCCGCAAGCAACTTGCACAAGAGGGCAGATTGTTACATTCCTGTATCGCTATTTCGTAGAGCTGATGTAGTTTTACCGCTTTTGTTTGCTATTTGACTGCACAAAACAGTGTTCCTAAAATAGAAATAAGAAAAAACATTCCAAAAATAAAATTTCATAAGTAAAAATACAATATGACCGTCTGCTTGTTCCGAGCAGGCGGTTATGCTTTAACAGCTTTATTCGGCTGTATTCTGGCTATGCCTGTCATGTGCGGACAAAATGCAGCAGGATGTTCTCCCGGTGGTGAAGAGGAGTATTAGACCGATGATGTCTGCCAAAAACCAACCGATAGGGATAGAAATCCATATTCCGAATACACCTATCAGCCTGAGCGATGACAGATAATAAGCGAGTGCCACTCGTGTTCCGAGCGAGGCTATGGTAAGGATTACTGAAATGCTGGGACGATTGACGGCACGGTAGTAGCCGTAGAACATGAAGAGAAAACCGATACCTATGTAGCATGAGCCTTCTATGCGCAGATATTCGGCGCCTATGCGAATAACCTCGGCGGTATTTTCGGCTGTGTCGCTGTCAACAAATATACTCATAAGAGGCTCTGCAAATGCGCATATGATAAGGCTGATAGAGAGACAGAATACGACGATTAGTGCTGCTGATATCAGTGATGCACGGCGTATGCGATTTATTTTACCGGCGCCGTGGTTTTGAGCGATAAATGTCGAGAAAGCGTTTCCGAAATCCTGGACGGGCATATATGCTACGGTATCGATCTTGACGGCGACGGCGAATGCTGCCATTACGACAGTGCCGAAGCTGTTTACAAGACTTTGGACGGCAAGAATACCGAAATTCATGATGGACTGC
>CAYRZK010000061.1:0-6012 GCA_964428785.1 uncultured Oscillospiraceae bacterium
GGCACGGGAGCAGCTCCGATTATTGCGAAGGCTGCAAGAGATCAGGGTATTCTGACAGTCGGTGTGGTTACAAAGCCTTTTACATTTGAAGGAAAGAAAAGAAGCGATCATGCTGAGCTCGGAATTAAATTCCTCAAAAAGTATGTAGACTCTCTCGTGGTGGTTCCGAATGATAAGCTTCTTCAGATTGCGGAAAAGAATACTTCAATCATGGATGCCTTTAAAATGGCGGACGAAGTACTCAAACAGGGCGTTCAGGGTATTTCGGATCTTATTGCGGATACAGGCATGATCAACCTCGACTTTGCCGATGTTAAGACAGTAATGAGCGACAGAGGCATAGCTCATATGGGTGTGGGTCGTGGCAAAGGCGAAGACAGAGTATCACAGGCAGTAAAGAATGCAATCGAAAGCCCGCTTCTCGAAACTTCGGTAAACGGCGCAAAGGCTATTCTCCTCAATATTACCGGAGGATACGACCTCGGTATGCTCGAAGTTAACGAAGCTGCCGATCAGATTGAAAAGGCAGCTGATAAGGATGCAATCGTAATCCTCGGTACTGCGATTAAGGAAGAAATGCAGGATGAAATCATTATTACCGTAATCGCAACAGGCTTTGAGGACAGAAAAGCTCCGGAATTCGACGGACCGATTTATTCGACTTCAAATACTCCGGAAACATTGGGTATGCCTGTCGAAGAAAAGACAGCAGATGTAAACGAAAGCGGTAATGAGCCTGTCGAAGTGCCGGCAGGTGTATCAAAGGATACATTCGGAAATGTATATCAGGGAGATTTCAGTATTCCGATTTTCTTACAGAAAAAACCTAAGTAGCAAACACAAAGCCGGCATAATCCGGCAAAAGCTTATGCTATGCACAATTTATATTCGATTTTTTTGTAAATTACAAGACAGACAGGCGCCGAATATGCTATAATATCAGCGTCTGTTTTTTATTATAGCAGAACAGACGCATTTTTGTTAATATCGTAGGAGCATTATGAAAACCATTTATTCGAGTGACAATAAAATATTCAAACTCCTGCGTGAGCTTTCGACTAAAAAATACAGAGATCGCACCGGTAAATATATAATCGAGGGCGAAAATCTTATTGAAGAAGCTGTGAAATCGGGAATAAAGCCGGCTGTAATAATCGTAAGAGAGGATTATACAGGCAAGGCTGATGAATTCTTGGATTATGCCGAAGAAACCGTTTTTATGAGCAGACAGCTTTTTGAAAAAGCGGCGCAGACCGAGACAAGCCAGGGGATTATGGCAGTAGTCGATAAAAAAATATATGACGAGGATGAGTTTTTCGATGAGGTCGGAAACGGCAATATAGTTTTTCTTGACAGGCTCCAGGATCCCGGAAATATCGGAACGGTCATACGAACGGCAGAGGCTGCCGGATATAGAGGTATAATAACGCTGAAGGGAACAGGTGATATTTATTCACCAAAGACTGTCAGAGCGGCGACAGGCTCAGTCTTTAGGATGCCCGTGCTTGCGGTGGAGGATAATGTGACTGCGGCCGGGCGTATCAAGGAAGCCGGCAAGAAGCTCGTGGCGACATGCATGGACGGAAGTGTGGTATATTACGAATCAGACCTTTCTCACGATATAGTGCTGATAATAGGAAATGAGGGAAACGGCATAAGCGGAGAATTACAGGCACTTGCAGATATAAGGGTGAATATACCGATGCTTGGCAAGGTCGAATCGCTCAATGCGGGTATTGCGGCGGCGATACTGATGTATGAAAATATAAGAGGCGACAAATCTTAAACGATTAAAGATAGAAATGTTTTCGGTAAATATAAGTTAAAGGTAGGAGGATGAACAATGCAGGCAGAATTACAAAGAATTTTAGCAGAAGCTATGGCTGCTGTTGCAGCAGCTTCAACTGTAGAAGAATGTGAAGAAACAAGAGTCAAGTACCTCGGCAAAAAAGGTGCACTCACAGACATTTTAAAGGGAATGGGCAAGCTCAGCCCTGAAGAAAAAAAGGAAATCGGACAGGTTGCAAATAAAGCGAAGGCGGAAATCGAAAATGCTCTCAATGCTCGTTTTACAGAGTTAAAAGCAGCTGCACAGGCAGCACGCCTTAACGCTGAAAAAATAGATGTAACAGAGCCGGGTAAGAAATTCGAGCTTGGTGCAAAGCATCCGCTTACTGTTACGATGAATGAAATCTTAAGCGTATTCAAGTCAATGGGCTACAGCATTGTTGAAGGCCCTGAGGTAGAGGATGTATGGCACAATTTCGATGCGCTCAATTCACCTAAAAACCATCCTTCAAGAGATATGACAGACACATTTTACTTTTCGGAGGGCAGAGGTGCTGAGGATATGATTTTGAGAACTCACACTTCACCGGTGGAAATCAGAACCATGCTTTCACAGAAGCCGCCGATTAAGGTAGTCGTTCCCGGAAGATGCTTCAGAAATGATACACCTGATGCAACACATTCGCCGATGTTCCACCAGATTGAGGGACTTGTTGTTGATGAGGGCATTACACTTGCGGACTTAAAGGGAACGCTTGATACATTTGCAAAGCTCATGTTCGGACCTGATGCAAGGATTAAGTTCAGACCGAGCCACTTCCCGTTTACCGAGCCTTCGGCAGAAATAGATGTTTCGTGCTTCAAGTGCGGAGGCAAGGGCTGCAATGTATGCAAGGGCAGCGGCTGGATTGAAATCCTCGGATGCGGACTTACTCATCCGCATGTTCTTCAGGCAGGCGGTATAGATCCCGAAAAGTACAGCGGCTTCGCTTTCGGTATGGGTGTAGAAAGAGTAGCGATGCTTAAGTACGGTGTTGAAGATATCCGTCTCTTCTACGAGAACGACATGCGTTTCATCAGTGAATTCAAATAAAGCGGGAGGTAATGTTAAATGTTAGTACCTGTAAAATGGATAAAAGATTATGTAGATGTTAAATTAACAGCGGATGAGTACGGCGAAATGATGACAACAGCAGGCCTTACTCTTGAAACTATTGATTATTTCGGAAAAGAAATCGAAAATGTAGTCGTTGGTAAGATTGAAAAAATAGAAAAGCATCCCAATGCTGAGAAGCTTGTTGTTTGCATGATGAATGTAGGCAAGGAAGAGCTTTTGCAGATTGTAACGGGTGCAGATAATGTATCCGAGGGCGATTTTGTCCCTGTGGTTCTTGATGGCGGACGAGTACCCGGTCCTCTTCATGGCAAAGAAAAGGAAGAGGGCGGTACTGTAATTCATGCAGGCGAGTTAAGAGGCGTTAAGTCATACGGTATGCTTTGCGGTCCGCAGGAGCTTGGATGGGAAGATAAGGTAGCACCTTACATTTCAAAAGACGGTATTTGGCTGCTGCCGGGAAACGAATGGACTCCGGGACAGGATCTCGTGGAAGCACTTGGTCTTGATACTTATGTACTCGATGTGGATGTAACTCCAAACAGACCGGACTGCCTTTCGATACTTGCGCTTGCCAAGGAAACAAAGGCGTTCACAGGCGAAGAGTATAAAAAGCCGAACACGACTGTAAAGGGTGCGCCTAAGAGAATGGGACAGAATTCAATAAGATTTCAACCGCCGAAGGCTGACAGAGTGCACAATTACATTTCTGTAGATGTACAGGATGCGAATTGTAAGCGCTATGTTGCAAGAGTAATTAAAAATATTAAAATCGCTCAGTCGCCTTGGTGGCTTCAGGAAAGACTTATGTATTCGGGTATGAGACCGATAAATAATATCGTGGATATTACAAACTATGTAATGCTCGAATTCGGACAGCCGCTCCATGCTTTTGATATCAATATGCTCAAGGACGGTAAGATAATCGTTGCGCCTGCCAAGGAGGGTGATGTATTCACAACTCTCGACGGCAAGGAAAGAAAAATGCCTGAGGGTGTTATGATGATCAATGACAGCGAAAAGGCTGTAGGCATTGCCGGTATCATGGGAGGTCTTAATTCGGAGGTAACAGAGGACACAAAGGTTATCGTACTCGAATCAGCTAATTTTGATGCCGATAATATCAGAATATCATCAAAGAAGCTCGGAATGAGTACAGAGGCTTCCAAGAGATTTTCGAGAGGTGTGGATGCCAACCTCGCAAGAGAAGCGTCAAATCGTTTCTGTCACCTCGTGGAGCAGCTCGGTGCGGGCACTGTTGTTGATGATATCATAGATATTTATCCTGAAAAGCTTGAAGCAATCACATGCGATGTAAGAATCGACAGAATGAACAAGCTCAACGGAACGGATATACCTAAGGAAACAATCATAGGATATCTGAAGGCTCTCGATATGGAAGTAGAAGAGACAGAAGATGCGAATGTTATCAGAGTGACTCCGCCTACGGAAAGACTCGATATGAAAGAGGAAATCGACTATGCGGAAGAAATTGCCCGCATGTTCGGATATGACAATATTCCGATGACACTTCCTAAGATGAATACAAAGTCGATATCGACAAAGAGCTGGCAGATCAGAGAAGCAGCCAAGGATATCATGACATCACTCGGTTCAAACGAAATACAGACATATTCGTTTGTAAGTCCGAGAAGCGTTGATCCTTTAAGACTTGAAGACGATACATGGGAGAAGAATTTCCTTATCCTGTTAAATCCTCTCGGAGAAGAAACTTCGGCAATGAGAACAATGCTTATGCCTGAAATGCTTGAGGTAATGGGCAGGAACTTCTCAAGAAATGTTGACAAAGTAAATGCTTTTGAAATAGGCAATACATTTATGCCTAATCTCATTGATGAAGAGAAGCTTCCGACAGAGGAGCTCGCAATGAGTATAGGTGCATACGGTGATGGAGAGGACTTCTTCACAATGAAAGGAAGAGTGCAGACGCTTCTTTCGATGCTCGGCATTAAGGATGTACAGTTTGAAGCTGAGTCGGAATACGGAGCATTCCATCCGGGAAGATGTGCACGCATAGTTATTGACGAAAAGGGCTTCCCGATGGAGCTTGGTATTATGGGTGAGGTTCATCCGGAGGTTGCCGAGAGCTTCGGTATAGGGACTCGTGCATATGTTTGCGAGCTTAATTTTGAATATGTTATAGCCAAGGCATCTGTTGAAAAAGCATACAAGCCGCTTCCTAAATTCCCGGCGATGACAAGAGATATCGCACTTATCGTTGATGAAGAGGTAAAGGTCGGAGAGCTTGAAAAAACTATTGCCGAAGCCGGCGGAGCACTTCTTGAAAGTGTAGAGCTGTTCGATGTATATCGTGGTAAGCAGGTAGAGGACGGCAAGAAGTCATTGGCGTTCAGCATCGTATACAGAGATGCAAGCAAGACTCTTACGGATGACGATGTACAGGCTGTTCACGGAAATATACTTACGGAGCTTAAGGAAAAGTACAGAGCCGTATTAAGAGATATGTAGCGGAGGCGGAGATGGAGAAAAATATAGTAAGCGTAAAAATTTACGGGCAGGAATATAATATTACGGGTGAAAAATCGAGAGAACATATAATTAAAGTGGCTGATTATGTTGACCGCAATATGCATAAAATGGCAGAGGTTGCCGTAAATGCGCCTGTTTCAGCGCTTGCAATACTGGCGTCCATCAATATTGCCGATGAATATTTTGAGACGGCAGCCCGCCTCGAAACACAGGAAAACATAAACATTCAAAAAGAAAAGGATATCGAGCATTATATCAATCTTTGGGAAGAAGCAAAGAAGAATTTTACCGACTTCAAAGAAGAAAATTCGGATTTAATTGCTCAGAATGAAAAGCTCAGAGAATGTTTGAGAGAGCGTGATATAGAAGAAGCACAGCTCAAGGAGCTGCTTGCGACCTCCGAAAAGCGGGCAAACGAAAAGAACGAAGAAAAGTACAGTATACTTGAAAAGCGTGAAAAAGAGCTTGAAAGCAATTTCTTCGATCTACAGATGGAAAATATCAAGCTTAAAAGCGAGCTTGATCGTATGAAGAAAAATCTTGAAAACAAATGATTTTTAAAAGCTATTATGAATGATAAAACATACAGGGTACTTGAG
>CAYRZK010000062.1:0-6010 GCA_964428785.1 uncultured Oscillospiraceae bacterium
GTATATACCTTTAATATGAGAGCGTAAACGGTTTTTTGCAATAAATTTATGGTTGTGAAGCATTTGCTGCTGCTACGGGTATCTATCTTCGCTTTTAAGGGGATACCTTCATGCAAGCACTGCCGCTTATATATAAGCGTTTATCGAGGAAGCACGATCTGCTTGCCTTGCTTTGCACATTCCTTTGAAAATCTGTAAAGCACGAATTTGCGTCCTATAGCCTGCACGAACTCCGCACCGAGAATATCGGCGGCTTCGTTGGCTGTTTCCTTTGGCTCAAGCTCGGCACCCTCTTGAAGCTTCACTTTTATAAGCTCTCTTGCTTCAATGCATGTATCCATTTCTTTTATTATATTTTCTGTAAGTCCTCCCTTGCCGATATAAACGATCGGATCAAGCTGATGAGCGAGCGACTTGAGATAGCTTCTCTGTTTGCTTGTAATCATTAAAATCCTCCAAAATAATCTTGCATATGTTCAAGGCTGCTTGTAATCGGGCGGCAGCAGGTATCGCCGCACCCAAAGCGAGCTTGCAATAAAGCAAGTATACCACACAGTATGAGGTGAATTCAAATAATCTTTGAGAAACAATGACGGCAATCACCGAATAATTTCTTGAAAAAACTGTAAGGCTGTGATATCATAATCTAGTAAGGCAGCGAGCCTCTATAGTTAAACGGATATAACAGCGGTTTCCTAAACCGTCGTTGTCGGTTCGATTCCGGCTAGGGGTACCATATCAGTATCCGGATGCATGATGTGTCCGGATATTTTGTTATGAAAGAAATATTGCCTGTAATATTTACGAAGCATCAAGAAAGTATACCGCTTAACCGCTGAAAATATATTCGGCACAGCCGACTTATTTTTGTATATAGACAGTGATTTATGGTAAAATGGCAGCATGGAAAAGGAAGATAAGATTTTAATTGCAGCAATTGAAGATAAGATAAAGCAGAGCCGGCGAAGCTATACCGTGCAGACGAGCGGTTTCCTCGATCTGAGGCAGAAGGAGCTTGTAACGGCATTTCTTAAAAACAGTGCAGACGCTGTGCTGCTTAGAGAGCTGCCGGACGGAAATATCGTCGATGCAGATACATCAGGCAGCGGCAGAGTGAGAGCGTTCTTTTACGGCGGATACGGAGATGCCGAAAGGCGTGTGCTCGTACTTGTGCCGGAATATACGGAGGTGCACGATATAGTACCGCAGTATATAGGCACGCATAATGAACGCACAGGCTCAGGCAAAGGAAGTGGCAAGGAGATAAGCGGCGACATAGACGCAGGCAGCTATAAATACGAAAACAGTGCTCAAGCGGAGAACGCCGTTCCGGAGGATTGTCCGCTTGCTGTGCTCAGGGTGCAGACAAAGGGCGGCGGCATGGGCAGGAAGCTGACTCACAGGGATTATCTCGGCTCGCTTCTCGGACTCGGAATTAAAAGAGAAAAGGTCGGGGATATTCTTGTGCATGAAAACGGCGCCGATATTATAGTCCTAAAAGAGCTTTGTGAGTATATTGCGGTTAATTACGAAAAAGCCGGAAGAGCCAATCTATCCGTAGAAATTGCCGAAATAACCGATATAGACATGGGGAATATTACAGTGGAGGAAAAGCGTGATACAGTTGCGTCGCTTCGCCTCGACAGCCTTGTGTCATCGGCATTCGGAATATCGAGGGGAAAAGCGCAGGAGGCGATTAAGATGGGCATTGTTTTTGTTAACAGTGCGGCTGCGGTCAAAGCCGATATGCAGCTTGAAGAGGGCGATAAGCTCGTTCTTAGAGGTCGAGGTAAAGCTGTGCTTCGTGAAATAGCCGGCAGGAGCAAAAAAGACCGCATTTATGTTGTATTTGATAAATATATATAAAAATTTAGCAGAAAGGGAGTAAGAAATGCTTACGATAGGATGTCATTTATCCGCATCAAAGGGATTTACGCATATGGGAGAAGAGGCACTTGCGATAGGCGCCAATACATTTGCGTTTTTTACACGCAATCCGAGAGGCGGACAAGCAAAGGCTATAGACGAGGCGGATGTAGCCGGACTTATTAAAATAATGGAAGAAAACAATTTCGGCAAGCTTGTGGCACATGCGCCGTATACTGTAAATCCGGCGTCGGACAAGGAACAGACACGGGAGTTTGCACGCTTGTGTCTGAAAGAAGATATCGAGCGAATGGAAAAGCTGCCGGGAAATTATTATAATTTTCATCCGGGCAGTCATGTGGGTCAGGGCGCCGAAAAAGGAATAGAGCTTATTGCGGAAATCATGAATGATGCGCTGAGAGCCGATCAAACAACGACAGTGCTGCTTGAAACAATGGCAGGCAAGGGCAGTGAAATCGGCAGAAGCTTTGAAGAGATAAAGGCGATCATAGATAAGCTTGAGTATCCGGAAAAAGTGGGAGTATGCCTTGACAGCTGCCATGTGAGCGATGGCGGATATGATATCATAAACGACATTGACGGGATGCTTGAGGAATTCGACAGAGTTATCGGACTTGATAAGCTTAAAGCAATGCATATCAACGACAGCATGAATCCACCGGGTGCGCATAAGGATCGTCATCAAAAAATAGGCGATGGATATCTCGGACTTGAAACCTTCGTCAATATTATAAATCATCCTGTGCTGCGAGAGCTCCCGTTTATCCTCGAAACACCGAATGAGCTTGACGGATATGCAAGGGAAATAGCGCTTCTGAGAGCACATTATTCGGAGGAAAAATAAATGTACGATATTATGTTTTTATTTGAAAATGTTATGCTGGGCGTAGGGCTTGCGATGGATGCGTTTTCGGTCTCTATGGCAAACGGTCTCAATGAACCGAGGATGGGAAAGGGCAGGATGACCTTAATAGCCGGGATGTTTGCGGCATTTCAGACGATAATGCCGATAACGGGCTGGATATGCATACATACGATAGTGCAGTATTTTACGATGTTTGAAAAGCTTGTACCATGGATTGCACTGATACTTCTCGTATATATCGGGCAAAAAATGATAAGAGACGGCATCGAAAGCGGCAAGGAGGAATTCGGCGCATCCTGCACTATCAGGCTGGGGCTTGGCGCACTCATCGTTCAGGGCATTGCGACTTCGATAGATGCGCTTTCCGTAGGCTTTACCATTGCGGAATACAATTGGCTTATGGCGCTTACGGCGGCGCTTATTATCGGCGCTGTGACATTTGTTATATGCTTCGCCGGTCTGAAAATAGGGAAAACCTTCGGCACCAGACTGTCCAACAAAGCGCAGATATTCGGCGGTGCAATACTTATTTTGATAGGAATCGAAATATTCGTTAAGGGTATATAAATATATAAACACATAGGTATGCAGCATAAAATAAAGCAATAAATCGTAATTTGATCGGAGGCTGCAATGCGGTTATCGCTCAAGTCGGCATTGTCATAAGCAGACAACATGCGGCGGTTGCCGTTCATTGACAATGAAAATGCAAAAAGGTATACTTTTAGCGTATAAAAGTGTGAAACGGGCATAAAAGATAAGTAGAGTGAATAAATAAGAAATTCGATACCGAAAAGAATATATTTGAAAAGCGGCAGAGGCTTGTATGCGAGAAGCGTATAAGCTTTGAAAACGAATATGCCTATAAATGGTGAAAGGAATATTGTATAATGTGCGGATTTGTAGGATATTACGGCAAGGGTGATTATGAAAGGGAAATGATTGCGGACAAGATGGGCGAGCTTATTGCACATCGTGGCCCGGACAGTGCAGGTGTGTTTGCGGATGAATATTATGCGGTAGCGTTCAGGCGTCTCAGCATCATAGATATTGAGGGCAGTCCGCAGCCTATGCACAGCCGTGACGGGCGCTATGTCATAACCTTTAACGGTGAGATTTACAATTATAAGGAGCTTCGTGAGGAGCTTGAAAAGAACCATGGATGTATATTTGCGACGGACGGAGATACGGAGACTATACTCCAGGCATATACGGTTTACGGTGAAGAGACAGCGTCGAAGCTTAGAGGAATGTTTGCGTTTGTTATTTATGATAAGCAGGAGCATAGGATGTACGGCGCACGAGATCATTTCGGCATTAAGCCTTTTTATTACGGCAGGATGAACGATACGCTGTTTTTCGGCTCGGAGATTAAGGGCTTCCTTGCGCATCCTCAGTTTAAAAAAGAAATTAACAAAGACGCTGTAAAGATGTATCTTATTTTCCAGTATTCGGCGCTTCCGGAAACGATTTTTAAAAATGTATATAAGCTCACTCCGGGACATTATTTCACATATGACGGAAACAAATTCAAGGATGCGGAATACTTCGATGCCACTTATGATACTATAGAGCGGACATATGAAGAAACTGTGTCAGCAATAGATAAGGCGGTGCTTGACTCGGTAGATTATCACCTTATTGCCGATGTTGAGGTGGGTTCGTTCTTGTCTGCCGGAGTCGATTCGAGCTTTATCGCATCGACGGCAAGACCTGACAAAACATATACGGTGGGCTTTGGCGTTGAGGGCTTTGACGAAACCATATATGCCAAGGAGCTCTGCGATACTCTCGGCATGAACAGCATAAGGAAGCAGATAACGCCGGATGAATTTTTTGAAGCGCTGCCCAAGGTGCAATATCATTCGGACGAGCCTCATGCCAATCTTTCGGCTGTGCCGCTTTATTTCCTTGCGGAGCTTGCCTCAAGGGATGTAAAGGTGGTACTTTCGGGCGAAGGTGCCGATGAATTTTTCGGCGGATATGACAGCTATAAGCCAAGTAAGGAAGCTAACTTCTATCAAAAAATCACGACAAGGGGCATGAGAAAGGCTATTGCGGATTTTGCGAAGGAAAGACCATATTTTAAAGGGCAGGGCTTCTTAACCAGAAATGTCGAAAAGCTTGAGGACTCATATATCGGACAGGCATTTATCATGAATAACGAAGAGGCGGACGAGGTACTTGCGCCCAAGTATGCAAGCAGTATGCGTTATCAGGATGTTACGAAGCCGTATTATGACAAGGTAAATGACTGTGATGAAATAAGAAAGAAGATGTTCCTCGATATGCATCTGTGGCTTCCGAACGATATTCTTTTGAAAGCGGACAAGATGACTATGGCACATTCTCTTGAGGGCAGAGTGCCGTATCTCGATCGTGAAGTCTGGGCGCTCGCAAGAACGATAGATACGAAATATGCGGTAAAAGACGGGCAGGCAAAGAAAGCATTCAGAACAGCTGCTCTCATGCATATCCCGGAGGAATGGGCGAAGCGCAAGAAGCTTGGCTTTATGGTGCCTTTCAGAGTATGGATTAAAGAAGAAAAATATTATAACATGGTAAAGGAATGCTTCAGCCGTGAATATGTATCGGAATTTTTCAATCGTGACATACTGCTCGGCTGGCTGGAGGCTCATTATACCGGCAGAGAAAACTGCGCAAGGAAGATATATACGGTATATGCGTTCTTGCTGTGGTATGAGCAATATTTTGTAATCAGATAATAATTTTAAAGCTGATGCGGTCTTTCGGACATGCATCAGCTTATATATTTTGGTGCATCATTACATAAAGAGAAGGTTTATCGTTGATTATATTTCCAGCGATAGGCTTTTTGATGTTCCGGAGATAACGCAAGCGATACTCCCACATAATAAGAAAGCCATCACATCAATTGGATTTTCAGTGGTAAGCGTTCTTGATATTCCGTAAATGTTGCCTGCAATATTTACGGATATAATAAGAAAAGTGTCGGCACATACAGTGTACCAACACTTTTTTGCAAAGCTATTATAATTAGATTAGTCAGCTACATAAGGAAGAAGTGCAACGATTCTTGCTCTCTTGATAGCAGTTGTAACTTCTCTCTGGTGCATAGCGCAAGTTCCTGTGATTCTCTTAGGAAGGATCTTACCTCTTTCTGTAACATACTTCTTGAGCTTATCAACATCCTTGTAATCTATAACTTCTGTCTTATCAGCGCAGAACTGGCATACTTTCTTTCTTCTCATGCCGCCGTTTCCACGTCTCTTATCC
>CAYRZK010000063.1:0-5895 GCA_964428785.1 uncultured Oscillospiraceae bacterium
CCATCTGACGGCAGCTATGTGACAGGCTGCCATCTGTCACAAGCTTTTCCGATATAACGGGGATTTTTTTACGATATCACCAGCAATCAGTATTTTCCGCTTGCCGATTTATTCTTTACTTTTTGTTTCCGGTCGCTGCTTCCTTATTTCTTGAGCTCCGCAATGATTCTGTCGCAAGCGATTTCAATATATTCTCTCTTAGTTGCGAGATTAAATCTTGCATATGCTGCAAAATCTTTGCCGCCGAACCATTCACCATAGTCAATAGCGATCTTGCACTTACCCTGAATAAGCTCTTCGAGCTCTTCTCTTGTGTTTACATAAGCACCGAAATCGACCCAAGGCAGATATGTACCCTCAAGGTCAAAAGTCTTAACATCCGGTAATTCGGCATCAAATCTGTCTCTCATGTACTGATAGTTACCGTAAATAACATCGAGCACCTCTGTGAGCCATTCCTTGCCGCCCTCCATTGCTGCCATAGCTGCAATGTGTCCAAATCCATTTACATCGTCAAGATAGTGCTCCGAAAGGAACGCATCAAACTTTTCTTTGAGCTCAGGATTCGGGATAATAACGAATGAGTTCTGTCCTGCCGCAAGGTTGAATGTCTTTGATACGGCAGCCATAGTGATAATCATATCCTGATATTTTCCGCCGTCAACAGTAGCAGTAGTAACCTTCTTGCGACCGAGCTTAGGATTTACAAGATCCTGATGGATTTCGTCCGAAATTACGAGAACATTGTACTTTCTGCATATTTCGAGAAGCTTTCTTAATTCATCCTCAGTCCATACACGACCTACAGGATTGTGCGGATTGCAGAGAATATACATCTTAACATCATTATCTACGATATCTTTTTCAAACTTTTCGTAATCGATAACATATGTACGATCCGTCTCAACAAGCTGTGATTCGATAGGCTTGCATCCGCCTGCTTCGATAGCGCTCTTGAACGGATAATATACAGGCGAGCTGATCATTACAGCATCTCCCGGCTTTGTGAAGATATGAGTTGACCAATAAAGTGCCGGTACGATACCAGGAGTGATTGAAATCCATTCCTTCTTGATATCATAAGCGTGCTGTTCCTTTTCCCATTTGATTACAGCGTCATAATAAGCTGCCGGAGTTGCAAAATATCCGAGAGGATGGCTGATATATTCGTGAAGTGCTTCCGTAACGCACTCAGGGCTTTCAAAGTCCATATCGGCAACCCACATTGCGATGAGATCCGATGAGCCGAATTCTCTTTCGAGCGCATCCCATTTGTACGAATGAGTATTAAGTCTGTCTACATATTTAAGCATAAATAAACCTCCTGAAATATAAAATCAAATACATAATAGTAACAACTGAAAATCAATGTTGTATACATTATAAATCTTTTGTTTGCCTCTTTCAATGCTTTTCCTGTCTATATTACGGCAAGTTTTTTGAGCCGCTTCGGCAGCAGCGAATTTTGACTTTATGTTTTCAGATGGTTTCGGGTTTGCAGCGGCTGTTGCCGTTGCGGCAACCGAGAGCTTGACATGAGCTTGACGGATGTTTGATGGGAGCTTGACAGCTGAATCACAACAAAATCGCTGTGAGCGTTGAAAAAACTCGATTTTTCAAGTTTCCCGTAGCATTTCGTCACTTTGTTCGCACGATTGCACTTATTACCGTGATATCATCCCGTTCACGCAATCCGTAATTCTCTATTGTTTTGTTTATGATAAGATCCGCCATTGTCGCCGGATCCTTTGACCTTACACTCATAATCAGACTGCTGAGCCATTCCGTGCCGATGTCTCTGCCCTGCACAGGCGCAGCATTTTTATCCGCATATCTGCCGGAATCCGTCACACCGTCAGACACCATAATAATCTGATCGCCCTCCTGAAGCTTGATATTTACATAGTCTATTTTCAGCCCATCAACAATCCCCATCGGCAGTGCGGCCATCTTCACGACATCTACTTTTCCATTTCTCTTTATAAAAGTAGATGCCGCACCTATTTTGTAAAGCTTAAGACGACCGTTTACCGTGTCGAAGATGCCGATGTCAACCGTCGAAAACACCTCATCCTGCGACTTTAAAAGCAGTATGGAGTTGAGCGTATGTAAGGCAAGCTCCGTTTCAAAGCCCGCCTCGATTAAGTTGGAAAGAGTCTTTACGGCAAGATTACTTTCGATAGCAGCACCTTCACCCTTGCCCATACCATCACAAAGGATCATTACATACTTGCTGTCATCGAGCTTCCTGCATATATAACTGTCGCCGGACACATCACCGATGCGTGCACAGCCCGACGAGGCAGTGTCAATCCTGTATTTCGCACCGATAGGCGCAAGCGGAAGAAGGCTGTTTGCCGCAGCAATTTTCACATCCTTTTCAAGCTTATCGACTACCTGCTCCATCCCTTTAAACTGATGCGAAACAATGCTTCTTTTATCACAGCCTATGCTGTACAGACGGGCAAGCTGGCTGAAACACGATTTGTATCCGGCAAGCACCCTCGATATATCATCGGCACGAACATCATCCGTGCGAATTTCTTCATGAACAATACGGCGCAGCAGAAGCGCTGCCAAAACAGATATCTTTCGAGGTAGCAGCACGAATATGAGAGAGGCTGCGAGCGGAGGCAGACTCGGCAGCGCTCCCATACTACCTGTGCATACAAGTCGAAATATAAGGCATACAGCAGCGAAGCAAGACGCCGCAGTATATTTGTTCAAGCCACGGAAAAGCCCTGCCGTCAGCCCTGCACATATGTAGATAACAACATGTGACGGCAGCACAAGACCGCATACATAGAGCACAAGACCTGACACAGAAGAGGCGGCAAGCCCGGCAAATACGCCCAGGCGATATCCGACTTCGATGATCGCAAACAGGCTTGCCGCCGCCGCAATGCATTCGGCGGCGCCTGCGGGCGCCGCACTCCCGATGCCGCAGAAGGTCAGTGTCCAGACCGCACCGAACGAAACAATGCCGCTTTCCGGATGCCATGAATACGCACCTCTGAAATCCGAAAACAGAAAGAACACATGAAATATGTAATACAGCACGCATACGGAAACCACCTCAAATGCAATGTCAAGCGCATCAAGCCTGTAAATCATCCGTGCCAAAGCATAGTACATGACATTGCATATTACAATTGCTGCCGCACACACCATCATTCGCATAAAATCCGAAAAGCGTCGTCTCTGCGGCAGCATAAAGATCGTCGTACACAGTACCACCGCCGCCATATCTCCCAAAACATGCACAGCCGAATTTTTCCATGGCATAAGAGATAAAAAACCGGCAAGTACAGGAAAAACAAGATACAGATTGACCGTATTCTTTTTAAGCGCCGCCGCTATAAAAGCGAGTGCGCACGGATAAAAAGCGGCGGCAAACTCGATCCTTGCCATATTAAATGCAAGCACAGTCATCATCACCGCATATGCCACTGCTGTATAATCACCGCACATCATACGACCTATCTCTGATATACTATCATTAAATCCGATGGCTCTCATAATTTTCTCCCCTCCGGACTTCATAACTTGTCCATATCCCTTTTCACTCGTGATTATATCAGAGCCCATTGTCACTATTTGTCAAACCATGAACATTAAATGTCGCAATTTCCGACATCTTACACCTTTCACCTGCTCCTCCAAGGCACAACAAAAGCGCTGCTAAAGCAGCGCCTATTACCATGCCTGTATTCAATATATGCTTTTATAAATACCTTAAAGCACCTTATCAAAGAAATCCTTTGTTCTTGCTTCCTGCGGATTATCTATAACCTCATGCGGCGTACCCTGCTCGATAATATATCCTCCGTCCATGAATATTACCCTGTCCGCTACTTCACGAGCGAAACCTATTTCATGCGAAACAACGACCATAGTCATGCCCTCTTCCGCAAGCTGTTTCATAACCTGAAGCACTTCTCCTACCATTTCTGGATCGAGCGCCGAAGTCGGCTCGTCAAAAAGCATGATTTCAGGGCTCATGCACAGTGCCCTTGCGATAGCGACTCTCTGCTTCTGCCCACCGGAAAGCTGCGACGGATATGCATCCTGCTTGTCCAAGAGGCCTACTCTGTCGAGCATTGAAAGTGCTCTTTCTTTCGCAACATTCTTGTCGATCTTCTTAACATCGACCTGCGCAAGCATCAAATTCTTTAAAACATTCATATTGTTAAACAGATTAAAATGCTGGAATACCATTCCGATATTCTCACGCACCTTATTAAGATTAACCTTTTTATCAGCCATGTTAATCTTACCGTCGATAACAATATCTCCGCCCGTGATTTCCTCAAGGCGATTTATACAGCGAAGGAATGTTGATTTTCCGCTTCCCGAAGGGCCGAGGATAACTACAACTTCTCCTTCGTAAATGTCAAGGTTGATATCCTTAAGTACCTCAAGATGCCCGAAATTCTTTTTGAGGTGCTCTACATGGATCTTCACATTTTCTTTCTTATGATCTACCACGATTCAGCCTCCTCTCGAGATAATTGGCAAGTACCGATAAAAGTGTAATGATAATAATATACATAATGGCGCAAACAGCCCAAAGCTCAAACGATTTAAATGTGTTTGCAATAACATTTTTTGTTCTGTTAACTAG
Source organism: uncultured Oscillospiraceae bacterium (assembly GCA_964428785.1). GTDB lineage: Bacteria > Bacillota > Clostridia > Peptostreptococcales > Anaerovoracaceae > QAKD01. The sequence continues at coordinate 4,625 of CAYRZK010000063.1, forward strand.
TTCCGGAAAACCGATAACAGAGAGAATCGATGTATCCTTAAGTGTAATGATAAACTGATTTACAATGCTTGGAATCATAGTCTTTATAGCCTGCGGCATAACAACACGATACATTGAACGCCAATATGACATGCCGAGCGAACGAGCCGCCTCCATCTGTCCCTTATCTACCGACTGTATTCCGGCACGGATAATCTCTGCCATATAAGCTCCGCAATTCAGCGCAAGACATATTGTACCTGCTTCAAGCGCCGAAAGCACAAGATTAATTCCCATGAAATTCTTGAATGCCATAGGCACACCGAAAAATACGAAGAAGGCGAGTACGATCATTGGTACGCCACGAATCGCATATACAAAAACTAGTGCGATCGCACGAGAAATTCTATTTTTAACCACACTCATGAGACCGACAATAAGCCCTATAATGCAGCCAAAAAACAAACCTCTGAAAGCCAAGATACAGGTCTGACCCATCGCTTCTATTAAACTTGATCCGTAAACACTTAAAATTTCCGAAAATGTCATCTAAGTAAAAACTCCTTCTCGCAAAAGTCGGGGCACCTGAAAATCATGGTGCCCCCGGACTTAAACTTTTAAAATCCAAGAATATTGCTCTATATATTCTTTAATTATTCGCCAAGATACTTAGCGATAATTTCATCATATGTTCCGTCAGCCTTGATGTTTGCAAGACCCTTATTGAAGAGGTCGAGAAGCTCCTGATTGTCAGCATTGAAGATAGCAAATCCATAAGGTGAACCTTCGTTTTCTGAACCGTCAACAACCTTGAGTGCAAGATCTCCGTCAGCGATTGAAGCCTTCATGATCGGAGTATCTTCAAAGCAAGCAACAGCCTGACCGCCGATTACAGCCTGATACATTGTAGGGGAATCTTCAAAGTAAGTAAGGTTAAATCCGTATTCATCCTTTAAGCTTTCTGCATAAGTAGCCCCCTGTGTACCTGTCTTAACTGCGATTGTTGCTCCTCTTGCATCATCAAATGAAGCGATAGTTGAGTCAGCAGCAACAGTCATGCACTGTGTTGCCTGATAATAACCGTCTGAGAAGATCCATCCCGAAGCCTGTCTCTCGTCTGTGATCGAAGCGCCTGCGATCATTCCGTCTGCCTGGCTTGACTGGCAAGCAGCGATTGCAGCGTCCCATCCGAGGCTCTTTAATTCATATTCGAATCCCTGGTCTTCTGCTATAGCAGCAACGATGTCAACATCAATACCAACGAATTCACCATCTGCATTTGTGTATTCAAA
>CAYRZK010000064.1:0-5881 GCA_964428785.1 uncultured Oscillospiraceae bacterium
ATCCTATTCCTTACCCATACCTGCGTTTTCGGCGCTTTAAAATTCGCTGTAGCTCATCTTATATACACGAAATCCATATTAAATTTTATATATAAGAAAAAAGCCTGCCCGCCGTGACATATTGCGCCGTATTCGAGAGCGCAGCGGCACAAAATGCCGAGCGCACAGCACAAACGCTTGCGCAGCAAGTATTTCTGTGCCAATTATACCACAAAAAAGCTACAGAAGAACAGTTAAAAAAACAATTTCACAAATAAAAACAATATTGCTGTTTAAAGCCAAACCTTAGCAAACAAACTATTGTGATAAACAGCAAAACAGAGGCATATAGTATACTACATGCCTCTGTTAATTTTAATATGCTTTGAATATAAATATTATCAAATCGCACAAATTAAGCTTCTACTACAGACATTTCCTTGATTGTATCCGCAAAGTAGAGAGTTGCTTCGGCATCAGCCTGAAGAGCTTCCTTAGTCCAGCCCGGAGCCATAGCTACAACTGTCATCTTTCCATCGATAAATTCGATGATACATCTTTCAGTTACAACTACGCTTACAACATTAAGAGCTGTGAGTGGGAATGTGCACTTCTTTAAGAGCTTAGGAGCTCCGTCCTTTGAAGCGAATTCCATAGCAACGATAACCTTCTTAGCTCCTGCTACGAGGTCCATAGCTCCGCCCATTCCCGGGATATTCTTTCCCGGAACCATCCAGTTTGCAAGGTTTCCTTCTTCGTCAACCTGAAGTCCGCCGAGTACTGTAGCGTCGAGGTGTCCGCCTCTTGCCATCATAAATGAAACTACTGAGTCAAAGCAGCATGCGCCGTTTGAAAGAATAGCCATCTTACCTGTTGCGTCACAGATATCCTTATGTCCGACTTTCCAACCGTTTTCCTTGTCATTCCACTTAGGATTGTTCCATTCCTTCACGATATCTGCCTGATTGTCATAATTGAACCAAGGCGGATCAATAGCTCCGTCCTGTCCTGCAAATCCGCTCTCTGCGTGAAGAATTACTTCGATTCCGTCAGGAATGTAGTTTGCCGACTGTGTAGGGATGCCTACGCCAAGATTGATGAAATCTCCATCATTGAAATATGTTGCAATGTTTTTTGCGATTGTTTCTCTCTTATTGATTGCCATTAGAACTGCGCCTCCTCACAATGTACTACATAATCTACGAATACTCCAGGGAGCTGAACTGCGTCCGGTCTGATTTCGCCGGGTTCTACGAGTTCTTCGCATTCAAGGATAACTGTCTTTCCTGCTGTTGCCATAGCAAAGTTAAAGTTCTGAGCAGTGTAATTGAAGATAGCATTACCCATTCTGTCAGCCTTCCAGCACTTAACGAGAGCTACATCTCCCGGAAGAGGCATTTCAAGGACATACTTTCTGCCATTGATTTCTCTTACTTCCTTACCTTCTTCAGCTACTGTACCAACACCTGTCGGAGTATAGAAGCCGCCAAGACCTGCGCCTGCTGCTCTTAATCTTTCAGCGAGTGTACCCTGCGGAACGAGAGTAAGCTTAACTTTTCCTTCTTCCATCTTCTTCTGAGCACCCTTGTGTCCGAAGAATGATACGATGATGTGGTCAATCTGTCCCTGTTCGAGGAGCGGATTGAAGCCCTGCCATGGAGTATCAGGACCATAGTGGAAGTCTTCCGATACTGTTGTGAGATGGTTAATGTCAGGTCTCTTTGCGAGTTCATACATGAGGTTCATAGGTCCACCGATGTTAGTGAATCCACCTACGAGGACTGTATCGCCAGGCTTAATTTTATCGATAGCAGTCTTGATATCAACAACTTTGTTCATTGATGTCTTTCTCCTTTTAAAATTTAGATTACAAATGTCATATAAGTTTATATTATCATATTGATATTTACTTATCAATCCCAAAATTTTCATGCTCAGGCATGTTTTTTTCAGGAAAAAATCTCGAACGCTCAAGCGTCCGAGACCTTTTCAAGCGATTTAATCTTATTCATCCTAAGCCATAAAAGATCATATCGAAATAAATTTGTTCAAATTCTCGTTTGAAGAACAGCTTCGGCAATTCCGATCGCTATTCCTGTTCAGCCTTTGTAAGCTTGCTGAGGTCAAGCGTCTTGCCTGCCTGGCACTTCTTATCAAGGCTCTTAGCCCACATAGCATTCAAGATACCTATCACACATATAACTGCGAGGAATACAAAGATCATTGTGTAGCCCTTGTTTCCAAACTTGTCGAGCCATCCGCCGAACATGAGCGGCCATGCGCCGTCTACAATCCAGCCTGAGCATGAACCGATACCAATCGCAGTACCGGATACCATTGCCGGTATGTGCAGTTCTCTTAAGATTGAATATGTTACCGAGTAAAGTGCAAATATTACGAGTGACGGTAATACCGAGTAAACAACTACGAATGTAGTATTTGAATTTTCATTGAAGAAGAGCGGAATAATCCACATTATTGCAATGATTACAAATGCTACGATATACCAAGTAGATGTTGACTTGAATACCTTGTCTGCCATAATACCGCCTACAGGAGCGATTACCATAGCGCCATAAGATCTGATTACCGACCAGAAGGATGATGCATCCGGATCGATACCGATAACATCGATGAGATATGGGTTGAAGTAAGATACATTTGCATATACAGTATATGTAGTTAAATATGCGAAGAAGATGATCCATGTTCCCGGCCATTTAAGAACATATGGAATATGCTTAACCTGTACAGGTTCGTCGCCCTTGAGTGAAATTCCTCTTTCGGCAAGCTGCTTTTCGTCTTCGAGGAAGAGCCAAACAAGGATTGTAGCTACGAGTGTGATACCACCGTAAGTGAAGATAACTCCCTGGAATCCGAGGTCAAACTTTGTAACGATCCAGAGTGGGAAAGCGTTACCGAAAGCGCCCGAAAGTCCGTTGATAAGATAGTACATACCGAATGAGTTACCTGCTTCGTCTTCACCGCCGAGGTTGTTGATATACTTAATAAGGCATGACCAGTATGAAACCATTACGAGTGCCTGTGCGATAAAGCATATAATCGATGCGGTGTAGCTTGTGCAGAAGAACGCATAAACGAATGTTACAAGCGTGATACCGCCTACAGAGAGAAGTATAATCTTCTTGGCATCAAACTTATCTGCCCAGTACGGACCTGCGATAAAGAAAGGAAGACCTGCAATAGTACAAATCGTATTGAGGAATCCGAGCTGTGCATTGGTGCACTGGAGAGCCTCCATCATCTGATCGTAGAAGCAGTATCTTACATACATGAGAAGATAGATAGTACCTCCCATGTAACCGAGAGAGAAAAGTCTCATGAATCTAAGGAATCCATTATCTCCTTTAATCATAACATTACCTCCTACATAATAAAACAACGAATAAATTCCTGTGGTATCAAGCACGATTACAAGATCGCCGCTTAGGCAGGGAGCTTAGGGAATCCCTGCGGTCTTGAACAATATGCATACTGATACCTTATGCCAATATATTACCATTTGTACCGCGCAAGCGCAACGATTTTTTGCAGAATTTTCACAAAATTAACACAGTTCTTACACTTTGTACACACAATTGGCTAAATAAAAAGCAGGTGCTACCAATGAGCACCTGCCGGCTCTGTATATGATCAATCGTTAATGCTCCGTCCAGTGCAGATGAAGCCAGTGCTGCGCAGTCTTGACATCTTTGTTTTCGATAGCCTTGAGCACCTCGATATGGTCATTATTTACAAAAGACAAATAATCCGCAAGCTCTTTCTTATTCTTATCATAAATACCTGTGCGGAAGTTTTTCCTTGTCAAATCATCTATGAGATCTGCAAGCACCTTATTGCCGCATCGTTCTCTATAAACGAGATGAAACTCCCTCTCCCAGTCATAGTACATGTCGTAATTCAGCTTGCTTATCGCAAGATTCATTTTATCAACAGCATTGGAAAGCCGCCTGATATCATCGTCCGTGATGTTCGGAATTGCAAGCTCTATCGCATATTCGTCGAGCAGCGTCACAACATCAAAGCCCTCTTTCATCTCCTTGTCATCGACATTTTTTACAAAAAATCCCTTGCGTGGAATATTTTCAAGAATATTGTCCGATGTCATCTGTATGAGTGCCTCTCTTATAGGCGTGCGGCTGATACCGAGCTCATTTATCAGCTTGGCTTCGTCCACCTTGTCTCCTACCGACATGCGTCCTATCTGTATCTCATGAAATACAAAATCATACACCTGATCGCCCAATGATTTGATTATAGCCACAAATTCACCACCGTTTCCGTACATTAAAAAACATTAAATTCCGTTAAATTATCACAATATGCAGCTTATCGACATATAGCTTCTCGCTGTTAAAATTTAAAAATACATCGACTTGATTTCGAGGAATTCCTCAAAGCCGAAAGTGCCGAGTTCTCTTCCGATACCTGACATCTTATATCCGCCGAATGGGAAATCAAGACTGCCGCCGGCTCCGTTTACCGAACAGTTTCCTGCCTTTATTTTTTTCGCAACGGCTATCGCTCTTTCATGAGGACCATATACACCGCTTGCAAGTCCGTACGGTGTATCATTGGCAATCGCTACAGCTTCATCATCATCCTTAAATGTAATTACCGAAAGCACCGGTCCGAATATTTCTTCCTGAGCAATAGTCATTTTGTTGTCAACATCCATGAAAATCGCAGGCTTTACATAGTAACCGTTGTCGCAGTTTTCAGGTACTTCGCCGGCAATAAGGCGTGCACCCTCCGCTATGCCTTTTTCTATATAGCCCTTGACCTTTTTCCATGCCTTTTCCGAAACGAGCGGACCTACCTCCGTGTTTTCATCGAGAGGATCGCCTACGATATACTTCGTTGCTTCTGCCTTAAGAAGCTCTTCCGCTCTTTCCTTGAAGCTTTCGTGTATAAGAAATCTTGTATAAGCACAGCAGGTCTGTCCGGAATTCATGAATGCATCCGAGCAAACATGCGATACAGCAGCTTCAAGGTCTCCGCCGTCCAGAACGATAAGCGGCGACTTGCCTCCAAGCTCAAGTGCTATCTTCTTCACTGTTCCGAGAGCCAGCTTGCCTACCTCGATACCGCCCGATGTCGAGCCCGTAAACGAAACAACATCGACCTCCTTATGTGTCGCAAGTGCATTGCCCACTTCGCCTGCCACACCTGTCACTACATTGAATACTCCCGGCGGAAAACCTGCTTCATCGAAACATTCCGCAAGGATCAGACAGCATGTAGGCGCATTCTGACTCGGCTTGAGCACTACCGTATTCCCCGAAACAATCGCCGGGAACAGCTTATATGTAGCCTGATCAAGCGGATAATTCCAAGGTGTAATCCCTGCAACAACACCTACAGGCTCTCTTCTTATCACGCCGCAGTCCTTGACCTGCTCATATTCAAAATTCTCTGCAAGATCCGCAAAGTAGCGTGCTTCGTTCGATGCCCCAGCCACATGATATGCCAGTGCATGCTTAAGCGGAATACCCATTTCACTTGAAATCACCTTGCAGAGCTCGTCATGCTTCGTTTCAATGACATCTGCAAGCTTTCTCATAAGCGCCACTCTTTCCTCAAGCGGTAATGCTGCCCATTCCTCCTGCGCTGCCCGTGCCGCAGTCACTGCCCTGTCCACATCGTCGGCATTGCCCCTCGGAACACAGCCTACAATTTCCTTTGTAGCGGGGTTTTCAACATTGATTACATCGTTACCGCTGCTTTTTACCCATTGTCCATTGATATAAAGGTCATAAGCTTTCATACATTCGCCCTCCATCGAACCATATAAATTAAAAATACCGCTTATTATATTTGTGCAATTTATTTTCTCAAAAGTCATTACTTTGTTGTCATTTTTTCACAAAATATTATATTT
>CAYRZK010000065.1:0-5877 GCA_964428785.1 uncultured Oscillospiraceae bacterium
TACAAGCACCGTTGTAATGATATTCCAGATTTTTTTGATGTTCGTATTCATGATTTCTTGCCCTCATATTTGGCTTTAAATATCATATCCGAAGCTTTGAATATATTTAAATCGGGGGGGTAGTGCGCAAGGGACAAATCATGCCTTGGCTTACTTTTTGGATATTAACCGCACCCGATTTTTTTGATTGAGTTGCTTGCAGGATAAGCTTCGATTTGATATATTTAAATTATAAGTCGTACCCTGGGGGGCAAGTCAATAAATTATTGGTATGAAAGCCAATATATGTGCTTGCGAATGTGCACGGCTGTGCGGCAATATTTCGCATCAGAGCAGTATTGCGGCTGCTGTTAGAGTTGCGACTTGGAAAGCAAAAAGCTAAGAATAAATTGTGGCTTGGAAACGGCGGAGTTTAATATTAAAGAAATATTAGAATTGATATGAGAGCTGTGATTTAGGATCGTCGGAGTGTCATATCAAAGAAATAATAAGCTTGATATGAAAGCCATGGGTTTGAATCGGCACAGCATAGGCTTAAAAAGATAAACTTTAAGAGGAATATAATGAAAAAATACGGCGAAGAATTATTTCAGATAGGTGAAGTATGCAAAATTATGGGAGTTACCCGAAAACACTTCTTGTTTATGAAGAAATGGGGCTTTTGACACCTGCCGTAAAGGACGAGGAAAGCAGATATCGCTATTATACGGCGGACAATATGACAGAGATTCGCTCGATCCGTTCTTTGCAGTCGCTGGGCTTGTCACTTAAGGAAATACAGGAATATTATTACGATACAAACAGCATTGACGCTGATTTACAGCGTCTTACGGAGCTGCGTGCGCAATTGGACAGAAATATTCAGATGCTTCAGGTGCGGTCTGCGAAGGTCGGAGTTTGACCGTACATAAAATAAGCCTGCCTCGTCAGGTGTGCTTTTGCAGGCGATATAAATGCAAGGATACGCTCGAAGCCGCCGATGCACTGCGTGATACATATATTGCCGCAGCACGCACGGGAAAGATGTCAACGCTGCTGCGCATGTTTACCATGCGCATGTCACTTGATGTCGATATGCTTGACCTGATGTGCTGTATACCTGTTGATGACAGCTTTACAGGCTCGGAGTGCATGGAATTTGAAGAAACACCGGCATTATGTATATATTATCGTGGATCTTATGAGGGGACTACTACAGCCATTCAGGCACTTATGAAATATGTTGAGGATAACGGCATTGAGGTTACGGGAGCATTTCGCTCTATCTATATTGAGGGGCCTCCGAACCGCACCAGCAGCGCCGATTATATCACTCAAATAGCAGTGCCTGTCAAGGAGTAACAGCGTATAAATGCCTACCGGCTGTCCAGAGCGGCTGAGTGATAAAAGGAGCAGATGCTTTGGCTTTGCGAAGAGAATGAAAGCGTAGAAAAGAAAGGACATGATAAGGTATGTTTTATAAAAATTTTGATGAGCTTATTGCCTCGGTTTCAAGGGGGAACGGCAATAAGAGGCGTGTGGCGGCAGCAGCGCCGCATACCAAGAATGTTATGGAGGCATTACTGCGTGCGGTGAGCGAGGACATGATAGATGTTGTGCTTGTCGGAGATATGCGGAGGATATGTGCCGCATGTGAAGAGGTGATAAGCGAAAAGCCGGAATACAAGGTGCTTATAAATGAAGTGACATATCGAAAGAGCGATGGCACTGCGAATGAAGAAGCAGGATGGGACAGCAGCGGCGATGCGGTGCGTATAGTGCAGGCAAGCAGTGATGTGGATGCGGCATATGAGGCGGTGCGGCTCGTGCGAAACGGCGTATGTGACTTTATAATGAAAGGCTCGCTTGAAACTGGGGTGCTGCTCCGTGAAGTAGTAAATAAGGAAACAGGCATAGGGAGACATGGTGGAGACGGGAGCAATAATGCCGGCAGCGTGATGTTTCATATGATGCTTGTGGAGATACCGTCATATCACAAGGTGCTCGGTGTGACTGACGGCGGAATGCTTATAACACCGACTTTGGAGCAAAAAGCAGTGATAGTGCGTGAGTCGGCAGCGATGTTCAGGCGGCTTGGTGCAGAGTCTCCGAAGATAGCGTGTCTTGCCGCTGTAGAAAAGGTGAACCCTAAGATGACGGAGACGGAGGACGGAGCGGCGCTCAAGGAAATGGCGCTTGCAGGTATGTTTGGTGCTTGTGAGCTTGAGGGCCCGGTTTCGACGGACTTGGCATTCAGTACGGAGGCTGCGGCGATCAAGGGCTATGAAAGCTCTGTGACGGGTGATGTTGATATCGTGCTTGTACCGAATATTGCTGCCGGGAATATTATGGTCAAATCGCTTGTGCAGTTTGCCGGGGCAAGAACCGCAGGCTGTGTGCTTGGGGCACAAGTACCTATTTCGCTGACTTCACGAGGGGCATCGGCGGACGAAGAATATAATGCGCTGATGCTTGCGGCAGCGCAGGCATAGCAGGCTTTCTTAATATGGAGGAGTATCGCTTGCGATATCCAAGGAATATCAAGAAAAGCTGCCGCTAAAAAATTGATTGGATAGTTGTCTTTCTTATGCTATTTTATGAGCTTCGGATTTTCGGGCTTTCATATTCGGAGCGAAGGAAGTAAAATAGAAGTGAAGTAATGACGAACGAATGACAAGGAGAATATGATGGCTGATTTAATTCTTGTGATAAATCCCGGCTCGACAACGACGAAGATTGCGGTATACAGAACGGTAACTGCGGCGACCAAGGTGAGTGAAGGCTCGTACGGTGTGCCGTATCAGGTGCCTGCCGAGTATGAGGTGAGACCTGTTTTTACGAAAAGCATTGCGCACAGACCGGAGGAGATTGCAGTGTTTGAGGATATCCCAGCACAGACGGAGTACAGAGCAAGGCTTGTGGAAACAGCGCTTGCTGAGGAAAATGTACCGCTTGAGGAGATTGCGTGCATAATGTGCCGTGGAGGACTGGTGCAGAAGCCGCAGATTACCACGGGAGGATATCTTGTGGATGATGAGCTGTGCGAAGCGCTCAGAGACCCGGAGATAACATCGCCGCACGCTTCGCTTCTCGGCGGACTTATAGGTAAGATGATAGCCGATAAGATTAACGGCGAAGCAGAGTGCTATTCGGATGATGCGATATGCGGCGGCAAAATCGGAAGCGCTGTATCTTGCGGGCTCGGAGGCAGGCATGAAGCACGAGTGAATGCCTATATCTATGATGCCGTCACATCGGTGGAGCTTGGAGAAGTCGAAGAGCTTACGGGCTTTAAGGATATTAAGCGAAACGGGACTGGGCATATACTAAATGCTCGTGCCATGGCTATGCAGTATGCAAAAGAAATCGGAGCGAAATATGAGGAGCTCAATCTTATAGTTATTCATACGGGCGGCGGAAGCACGGTAAATGCGCATAAGCACGGCAGGATTACAGACTGCATCGGCGATGATGAAATGCATATGTCGCTCGAAAGGTCGGGCGGTGCGCCGCTTCTTAAATTTATTAAGCTGTGTTTTTCCGGGAAATATACGCAGGGAGAGATAGAAAAACTGGTGCGTGGCAGGGGCGGTGTGTATGCACTGCTCGGAACATCCGACGGTATCGAAATCGAGAGAATGATGAAGGAGGAAGCCGAAAGGGCGGAAGCAAGCTGTGATGGCTGCGAAAAACCGGTGACGACTGTTGTTCGGGCTATGGCTTATGGGCTTGCAAAAAGTGCGGCATCGCTTATACCTGCGCTTGGCGCTATGCCGGATGCGATTATTGTTACCGGCGGCTTTGCATATGGCAAGGCATTTACAGATATTTTAAGGGAATATATTGCGCCTTTCGGAAACCTTGTCGTGATGCCGGGTGAAAAAGAGATGGATGCGCTCGCAAACGGCGGACTGCGTATTTTGACAGGGCGTGAGACGGCAAGAAAATACAGGAAACCGAAGGAACAGAAATAGCGTCAGCGGTAAAGCAACGGAAAGAACAGAAATAATTAAAGCAAAATAGTTAAAGCAGCGGAAAATCGCTTTGCACGGCAGCCGAATATAGGTATAATATTATGGTCGGAAATTACTGCCGAAGCGAATACAGATATAAGTGATAAGTAGTAGGGAAATCGTAAGCTCGAAAATAAAAGCATTATGACAGGATATGCGGACATCAAGTGCACATTGAACTGTGAGAGGAACTGTGAGACTTGTTTTAAGAGGTAGTAATAGCAGATGAGTGCGCTTTGGAATATGACTTGCGATGCGAAGCAGAGTGACAGTAAGAAAGGAAGTATGGAATGGAATACAGATTTACACCAAGAGGAGTATGCTCAAGGGCTATTGATATTGAGCTCGATGGAGAAACTATAAAGAATGTAAGATTTCACGGAGGCTGTGACGGAAACCTCAAGGCAATATCCATCCTTGTTGAGGGGATGAATGCCAATGCTGTTATCAAGCTGCTGCGTGGAAACACATGCGGATTTAAGAGCACATCGTGTGCGGATCAGCTCGCTATAGCGCTTGAGATGGGACTCGAAAAGGCTCAAATCGAAAAGTAAATGTTGTATTTAGCACATTATTAAGTAAATCGGCATAATATATCGGAGGGTGGGAAACGCCCTCTGTTTTTTGTGTTTGCTAATCATGCAAGCAGTATGCTGACGGGAAAGATGGTCGGCGTGAGATTTGAGTTTTGTGAGGTGCGACATGATTTATCTTGATAATGGAGCTACATCTTTTCCGAAGGTGCCGGGAATGAGCAGAGTGATGAAAGAGTGTATCGACAGCTATTGCGGTAATCCGGGGCGTTCGGGGCATTATATGTCTGTTAGGACAGGCGAGGAGATATATAAGGCGAGAAAAACGACGGCGGAGATTTTTGGGATTAAAAATCCGGAGCGCTTGGTGTTTACGCTCAATACCACGGCATCGCTCAATATGGGGATAAGGGGTGTGCTGAGGCAGGGAGACCATGCTGTGACTACGGCGATGGAGCACAATTCGGTGCTGAGACCGCTTAAGGGGCTTGAAGAGTCGGGCGTGACGCATACGATCACGCCATGTTCAGCGGAGGGCTTTATGTCCTTGGAAAATATGCGTGCGGCGATTCGTGACAATACGAGGCTCGTCGTCTGCACGCACGCTTCCAATGTTACGGGAACGGTGCAGGATATTGCTGCCTTGGGAAGAATGATTGAGGATATCAATAGAAGCAGGCAAGAAGAAAACAGAATATATTTTATGGTCGATGCGGCACAAAGTGCCGGCTGCATACCGATAGATGTTGAAGCGGCAGGGATAGATATGCTCGCAGCGCCGGGTCACAAAGGGCTTCTTGGCCCGCTCGGTACGGGCGTGCTTTATGTGCGCAGCGGTGTGGATATATGGCCCATGATACAGGGCGGAACGGGAACAGAGAGCAGAGACAGACGGCAGCCGCTCGAATTCCCGGAGGGATTCGAGTCCGGTACGGTAAACGCACCGGGTATCATCGGGCTCGGATACTCGGCTGCCTGGGTGCACCGCACGGGTGTCGATGCGATCCGGGCGCACGAGGCGGAGCTCGTGCGCCCACTTCACGAAGCGCTTTGCAATATGCGCAGAGTACAGGTATACGGGCCGCACGACTGCACTGCGAAAACCGCAGTAGTTGCGTTTAACATAATGGGCGATACATGGAAACGCAGCGCCGCCGCCGATGCTGTAGGCATGGGATATATGGGCGGCGGCGAGAGTCGTGCGGCATCCGGGGCTACGGCGGCAGTTGCGGCGTCTGCGCTCGGAGGGCAGCCCCTGTCCGTCTTGGCAGGGGCTGCCGGAGAGGGCGGTGCATTTGAAACAGGGTGCGGAAGCGGAGGCGCAGTACCGGGCACCGCCGCCGCCCATAGGG
>CAYRZK010000066.1:0-5819 GCA_964428785.1 uncultured Oscillospiraceae bacterium
GGAGGTATATTTAAGCTTATAGTTGTCTATGTTGATAATGAGCTTAAAGAGCTTCATGAAAATAATGTAAAAGTAAAAATCCTCGGAGATTACAGTATGCTCCCGAAGGAATCTGTGGAAAGAATAAACAAAGCACTGGAAATGACAAAAAACAATACGGGGATGCAGTTTAACATAGCCCTGAATTACGGTGGTCGTGATGATATAAAGCGAGCAATGCAGGAAATTGCGGAGAAGGTTGCAAGCGGAGAGCTTAAACCGTGCGATATTACTGAAGAGCTTATCGGTGAGCATTTGTGGACCGGCAAGTATCATGCCGATTCACCTGATCCGGAGCTGATTATCAGAACAAGCGGCGAGCTTAGACTGTCAAATTATTTGTTATGGCAGAGCGCTTACAGCGAATTTGTTTTTACGGATACTTTATGGCCTGATTTTACACCGGAAAAGCTGGAAAAAGCTATTGAGGAATTTCAGGGAAGAAAGAGACGCTTTGGAGGGAGATAATTATGAAAACCAGAATTATATCGGGAATTGTTATGCTCCCGCTGCTTCTTGTCGTTTATTTCGGAGGGCCGGTACTTATGCTTGGGTGTTTTCTTATCGGCATAATGGGCGTAAAGGAATTTTACAATGGCTTTCATGCTATGGATATTAAACCGTCCTATTGGATAGCGGCAGTATCGGCAGTAGCGCTGTATTCGATAAATCTTTTTAAGCTTGATACATCTTGGTATATGCTGTGGTTCTTTGCCGTAGTGCTTGCCGGTCTGCTTTATCTTTTTAGGATAGATGCAAGAAAGCTGGAAGATGCGATGGCAACAATAGTCGGAGTTTTTTATGTTGTATTTTTTTCGTTCCATGTAACGCTTGTGGAGCAGACGGGTGAATACGGTATACTGGTATGGCTGATATTTCTTACGGCATTCGGAACGGATATTATGGCATATTTTACCGGATATGCTGTGGGGAAGCATAAGCTTTGCCCGAAAATCAGCCCCAAAAAGACGATTGAGGGAAGTATCGGAGGAATATTCGGAAGCGTGCTCATTTCGGGAATATTCGGATATTTGGTGGTTCCCCGTATTTTGGTTCATTGCATTATTATCGGGCTTATCGGCGGAGCAGTGTCGCAGTTTGGAGATCTGACGGCTTCGATTTTTAAACGAAAAATGGGTATAAAGGATTATGGGCATCTGATACCGGGACACGGCGGAATACTTGACAGATTTGACAGTGTTCTTTTTACGGGGCCTATGGTTTATTATTATATAGCTTTGGTACTTATGTAAGGATAAGATTATGAAACGCATAGCAATTTTGGGAAGCACGGGCTCAATAGGAACGCAGGCACTCGATGTTATCGACGCTCATCGTGATATGTTTAAGGTATCGGTGCTTTCGTGTGCAAAGAATATTGAACTGCTTGAGGAACAAATTACAAACTTCTCACCGGAAGCGGTAGTGGTAAAAGAAGAAAAAGATGCATTGTATCTTGCAAAAAAATATAGGCATATTGATATTATGCATGGAATGGATGGGCTTATAGCGGCATCAAAAGATGGCGGCGATATGATCTTGAATTCGCTTGTCGGTATGCTGGGATTGGTGCCTACATATTATGCAGCTAAATGCGGAAAACAGATAGCATTTGCGAATAAGGAAACTCTCGTTGCGGGCGGAGAGCTTATCATGAATACTGTATGCGAGAACGGGGCTAAGCTGCTGCCGGTTGACAGCGAACACAGTGCCATATTTCAGTGCCTTGAGGGTAACAGAGGGCGAAGGGTGAGAAGAATACTTTTGACGGCATCAGGTGGGCCGTTCAGAGGTTTTTCGAGAGCTATGCTTGAAAATGTTACACGAAGTCAGGCACTTGCACATCCGAAATGGAATATGGGCGCCAAGATAAGCATTGACTCGGCAACGATGATGAATAAGGGACTGGAAGTAATAGAAGCAAAATGGTTGTTTGATGTGCCGGCAGAGAATATTGAAATTGTAGTGCATCCGCAGTCGATAGTACATTCGATGGTAGAGTATGAGGATAAGTCGGTGATTGCGCAGCTCGGTATGCCTGATATGAGAGTGCCGATAGGTCTTGCGCTGGCATATCCGGACAGACTCCGAAATGATTATGAAGCGCTCGATTTCTTCAGCTATGCCTCGAATCTGACATTTGAAAAGCCTGATACGGATGTATTTTCGTGCATAGGAATGGCATATGATGTGCTTCGTGAGGGCGGAAGTGCGCCTGTAGCCTTGAATGCTGCCAATGAAGTTTTGGTGGCAGCTTTTTTGGAAGGAAAAATTAAATTTACGGACATACAGGATAACATAAAAAGGGTGCTTGAGTCACATAATTGTAAATATAATCTGTCGCTTGATGATATACTTACGATAGATAAGGAAACAAGAGAGATAACGAAAAATTTGTTTTAAAAGGGGATAATATGACGATAATTTATGCAATGCTGATGTTCTGCGTTTTGATATTTGTCCACGAGCTCGGACATTTTATTACGGCAAAGGCATGCGGTATCAAAGTAAATGAATTTTCACTCGGGATGGGGCCGGCTGTTTTAAAGAAGCAGAAGGGCGAGACCCTTTATGCACTGAGAATTTTCCCAATAGGCGGATTTTGTGCAATGGAGGGCGAGGATGAGGAATCGGATGACGAGCGTGCATTCAACAATAAGGCATGGTGGCAAAAAGCTATAGTAATATCGGCAGGAGCAATCATGAATTTCCTGCTTGCGATAGTGCTTATGGCAGCATTGTCATTTGCTGCGGGCACGCCGACGACAACGCTTGCGTCTGTTGAAGCGGATTCACCTGCGGCGAATGCCGGTATTGCAGCCGGAGATAAGATTGTAAGCATTGATAATCGTACGGTAGAGAAATGGAGCGATGTATCGCTTTTTATTGCGGATGCTGACGACGAGACCGTAGATATTACATTCGTGACAACTGACGGAGCCGAAAAAACAATTACGCTGACACCTGTTGTTCAAGAGGGCACGGGCAGGAAAATAATCGGTGTGGTACCAAAGGCAAGCAGGAATATTATAAAAGCGGCAGGTGACGGAATTCGTAATACCGGTATTCTTACTGTTTCTATGCTTGATGCAATAAAGCAGCTGTTTACCGGAGATGTGCCGACAAGCGAGCTGTCGGGGCCGGTAGGTATTGTTGCCGTTGTAAGCACTACTGCGGCATATGGTTTTAGATATTTAGTGATGCTGGCAGCGATTATAAGTATAAACCTCGGTATTGTAAATTTATTGCCGTTTCCGGCACTTGACGGCGGACGCCTTGTATTTATCTTAATAAGAGCGATAAGCAGAGGAAAAATAACGGATCAGATGGAAGGCGCTGTGCATTTTGTGGGAATCATGCTGCTGTTTATGCTCATGATTTATGTTACATGGAATGATATTTGGAAATTTATCATTCCGATATTTAATTAGCATGGCTCGTGTGTACTTGGCACGCAGGATTGGAGAAAACGATGACGAAGAAAATTTTTTGCGGAGATGTTGCTATCGGCGGAGATGCGCAGATCTCTATACAGTCGATGCTTAATATAGATGTGCGTGATATCAAAAACGCATCGGTGCAGCTTGATGCACTTGCGGATGCTGGTGCCGAGATTGTCAGAATTGCGGTGCCGGATATGGAGTCCGCTGCGGCATTCGGGAGGATAAAAAAAATATCAAAGGTGCCTCTTGTGGCAGATATACATTTTGATTATAGACTTGCTCTGGCGGCGATAGAAAACGGTGCCGATAAAATACGAATAAATCCGGGAAATATCGGTAGCAGAGACAGAGTGGAGGCAGTAATCAATGCGGCAAAGCAGCATCATATACCGGTAAGGATAGGCGTGAATTCGGGCTCTCTCGAAAAAGAAATACTTGAAAAACACGGAGGCGTAACAGCGGAGGGACTGTGCGAAAGTGCGCTCAGGAATATAAGACTTGTCGAGGATATGGATTTTGATGATATAGTGGTATCACTTAAATCGTCCGATATACGCATGAATTATCTTGCTCATAAGCTTATATCGGAGAGGACGGAATATCCGCTCCATATAGGGCTGACAGAAGCAGGCACACCGGAAACGGGAAAAAGAAAATCTGCAATAGCGCTCGGTGCGCTTCTTCTTGAGGGCATCGGCGACACGATGAGGGTATCGCTTACGGGAGATCCTGTCAACGAAGTGATATTTGCCAAGCAGCTGCTTCAGGACCTTGCACTGAGAGATGGCGGGATTAAATTCGTGTCATGTCCGACTTGCGGACGCACAAAGGTAAATCTCCCGGAAATTGCAGAAAAAGTGGAAAAAGCGCTTATACCGGTTTCGGAACGACGAGAGCTGGAAGGCAGACGCTCTATAACGGTGGCTGTGATGGGATGTGCCGTAAACGGGCCGGGCGAAGCACGAGAGGCAGATCTCGGCGCTGCTTGCGGCGACGGCAAAGCTGTGATTTTTATGCATGGAGAGATTATAAAGACGGTTAAGGAAAGCGAGCTTGCCGATGAACTCATCAAGCTTGCGATGAACATAGAATAAGCAAGAGGCAATAAATGATAGGCATATTCAAGGATAACATAAACTTTGCCGAGGTGGGCAATTATAATGAGAGTGATCTTGGCTTTGAGATTACAAGAGCCGCTATTTCAAAAGAAACAGCGGTTCTTTCTGTGTCGGTGACTTTGAATTTTATTGTGCCGTATGATAATCATATAAAAATTACAGCGGCGATTAAAGAAAGAATGCCTATGCTTTCGGCTGTTAAAATTATTTATACATATGATAATTTGAATCTTGAAGATATCGATATCATAAGGCTTGCAATACCTCATATTATAGAAGAAATAAACGGAAGCTATGCAAGCGTGACAAAGACAATAAGGACAGAGGAATTCGTTTTTGATGGGCACAATCTCACAATTACTGCGGTAGGGGAAATGGCTGTAGAGAAACTAAACCGTGATGTAGCTGTACTGTTTGAGCGTATTTTTAAAGGGAAATTCGGTATCGATACGCATGTGCTTTTCACGAACGATAACGAAGTATGCCATAAAATACTTGAAGATAAAGATAAAAAAGTGATCGCTGAAGCGATTAACGCAATGACTGCGATGCAGCAAGCAGGCAGCGGCGGAGAACGAAAAGCCAATGGAACAGCCGGAGGCGAGAGCATCCGGAATAGCGGATACGGTAAACAGGAAAATGGCGAAAAACGAGGCGGCTGGCAGAGGCGTGACAGATATGAGCCGGTAAACGGCAATATTATAATGGGTAAGGCTGTGAACGGTGAAGCAACAGAGATGTCTGCGCTTACAAGCGAAAGCGGGGTCGTTATTATAGAGGGAATCGTTTTTAAAAAGGATTCAAGGACGATAAGAAATGATAAGAGGCTTGTGACGCTTTTTGTAACGGATAAAAAAACTTCTATCTGCGTGAAATGCTTCACAGTACCTCAGAAATGGGAAGATATTGACAGTCATATCAAAGAAGGAACCTTTGTAAGGATCAGAGGCGAGGCTCAGTGGGATACATTTGAGAATACATTGATTGTAATGGCAAAGGATATAGAAAAGGGTGAGGTTAAGAAAAGAGTTGATAATGCGCCGAGAAAGCGTGTTGAGCTTCATGTGCATACGAAGATGAGCCGTATGGACGGGCTTAATGAGATAAAAACACTCGTGCATACATGCGGCGCATGGGGATTTCCGGCGATGGCTATTACTGATCATGGTGTGGTACAGGCATTCCCGGATGCAGCACATGCCGGCGATAAATATCCGGA
>CAYRZK010000067.1:0-5812 GCA_964428785.1 uncultured Oscillospiraceae bacterium
GCTCAATCGTCTCGGAAATCCGGAAAAAGAGATGAAATATATACATATTGCCGGAACTAATGGCAAGGGCTCAGTAAGCCGATTTATTTACAGCGCTTTGCGTGCAAACGGATATAGTGTCGGAATATATACATCGCCGTTTCTTACGGTCTTTAATGAGCGTATTGAGGTAGATGGAAAATATATACCGGATGATGTTCTTGAAGAGCTGACAGACAGGGTACTTGAAAAAGTGAATGAGATGCTTGCGGAGGGCTGTGACTCACCGACGGAATTTGAAGTGATTACAGCGATAGCTTTTTTGTATTTCGCTCAAAGAGGCTGCGATTTTGTTGTGCTTGAGGTAGGTCTTGGCGGACGAGGGGATTCGACGAATATTATAGAAAAACCGCTTGTTTCGATAATAACATCTATTTCGTACGACCATACTGATAGACTGGGAAATACACTTGAAGAGATCGCATATGAAAAAGCAGGCATTATTAAGAGCGGAGTGCCTGTTGTGTCAAATGTTGAGGCGGAGTCGCCGGAAGCATTTAAGGCAGCAAAAATGATTGAAGGAAAAGCGCATGAAAATGGCAGTGTGCTTTATGATGCGTCAAAAATAGAATATCAAATCATAAAGAGCGATGTTAATGGAAGCATATTTAATGCGATAATAGGCGGAACATCATATGAAAATGTTTGCATAACGATGCTCGGAGCACATCAGGTAAAAAATGCGATTACGGCACTTACGGCGCTTGATGTGATGATAAAAAACGGTGATATTCGCATAGAGAAAGCAAAGCTTTATGATGGATTAAGGACTGCCGTGAATATCGGGAGATTTGAGATTATAAAGGGCTATAGTGCAGATAGTCCCGTTATTGTGCTTGACGGTGCGCATAACGAAGCCGGCGCATATGCGCTTGAAAAGGCGATGCAGACATATTTTGCGGAGAGCAGGGTGCTTATGGTGACAGGGATGCTGCGAGACAAGGATATGAATGGGATACTCGGACATTTCAGCAGACTTGCGGATGAATTTATAGCAACCGAGCCGGACAGCGACAGGAGGCTTGGCGCAGATGTGCTTGCGGAGGCATTGAAGGCATATGGCAAGAATTGTATTGCGATTACAGATATTGAGGAAGCTGTAAAATATGCTCTAAGCGAAACAAAAACAGGAGGACAATATTGCGATTGCGATGTTATACTGTTTGCAGGTTCACTTTATTTAATAGGAAAGGTTAGAGGGATTTTAAATGACGATTAGTTTTACTGATTATACCAAGAATGATATTGAAAGCAAGATGAAGGTACTACTGATTTACAACCCATATTCGGGAAACGGGATGTTTCCGAAGTATCTCGACCTTATAATCGAGCGTTTTCAGGCAAAGGGATATGTTATAAGACCGATCAGGGGCGGAGACAAAAGAGTGCTTGACTATACTTTTTCGCATATGCATACGGAGCATTACAGGCAGATAATAGTGGCAGGCGGAGACGGAACAATCAATGTTGTTGTAAATGCAATGATGCGGCATAACATAGATCTGCCTATAGCTATTTTCCCGTCAGGAACTGCCAATGACTTTGCATATTATCTCGATCTGCCGCATGATATTGATGAGATGATAGATATTGCGCTTGGTGAAAACATGTCTTATGCGGATGTGGCAAAGGTAAATGAGAAGTATTATATCAATGTTGCCGCAATGGGAACGCTTGTGGATGTATCACAGAAAACAGATCCGGATTTGAAATATACGATAGGAGCCGGAGCATATTACATCAAGGGCATTTCGGAAATGAAGGATTTGCATCCTATCACGCTCAAGATTACGAGCGAAGAGTATTCCGGTGAGGTGGAAATGTATTTCGCACTTGTTATGAACGGATGCTCTGCCGGTGGCTTTAAGAGGCTGGCAACTGAGTCGGATGCGAGCGACGGGCTTCTTGATGTTATGATTTTCAAGAAAATGCCTATACATGAGATACCGCCGCTATTCTTTGAAGTGCTTACCGGAAATCATCTCTCTAACAAAAATGTTATATATTTTCAAACGAGTGAGCTGCTTCTCGAATCGCCGGAGGATGTTTCGACAGATGTAGACGGAGAAAAGGGCGAAAAATTTCCGCTCAGATTTTCCGTGCTTAATAAGAAGCTGAAAATATTTACAAGATAGCACAGATACCGAGGCAGGTTTTAATGCTCGTTACAGCACGAATTTACCGAATGTCAAAAGAATAATAAGCATCCGCCCGTCATAATATGTCAATATAAGTATTGTGCAGGAGGGCGGATATTAAATGAATTATAATCCGGATATAATAGAAACAAACAGGGCGCTGCTTTCGGGAGATATTACGGCTGCGCCTAAATTCAGCCATAAAGCATACGGTGAAGCGTTCTGTGAAGCACGCCTCGGAGTTAAAAGAAGCAGCGGATATGTGGATGAAATCCGTATTCAAATTTCCGAAAGGCTCATAAACGGGGCAGAGCTGTGCGAGGGCACGCACATAGAGGTGCGGGGACAGGTGAGAACATATAATGAGGAAGCAGACGGAAGAAGCAGGCTTAATGTTATTGTTTTTGTGCGTGAATTAAAAATAATCCCTGATGGTGAAGCGGTGAATTATGACAATGACATATATCTTGCAGGGCATATATGTAAACAGCCTGTAAGACGGACTTCTCCGCTGGGGCGTGAGATATGCGATATTATGCTTGCAGTGAACAGAATGTATAATAAGTCGGATTACATACCGTGCATAGCGTGGGGCAGGAATGCAGCGTATTCCGGTACACTTACAGTAGGCGATGAGCTGGTGATAACGGGGCGTATGCAGAGCCGTGAGTACAGGAAAAAGGATGATGAGGGGAATTGCGTATTAAATACCGCATACGAGGTGTCAATAGTAAAAATTGACGGCTGAGGTTTATAAATTTCTTTTAAAACAGCGATTTATGTTATATACTATAAGGTGGTATATTTTAATTTACCAGGAGGATACAAATGAAAATAGCTATAGATGCAATGGGTGGCGACAATGCACCGGCGGCAATAGTCGAGGGTGCGATTGAGGCCTTGAAGGTTATAAAACACGATATAATACTTGTGGGAGATGAGGACAGGATCGGAGTAGAGCTTCTCGATTACAGAGGCAAATATGACACCGAGAGGCTTACGATAAGGCATGCCTCTGAGGTAATACTGAATGATGAAGCACCGGTAAAAGCGATCAGAAGAAAAAAAGATTCCTCGATGGTTGTGGGGATCACTATGGTGAAGAACGGTGAAGCAGATCTTTTTATTTCGGCAGGAAGCACGGGAGCGCTCATGGCAGGCGGACTTTTTATACTCGGAAGAATTCAGGGTATAGACATACCTGCTATTACGAGTGTTTATCCTATTCTCGGAAGCCGTCCGTCGCTTCTCGTGGATGCCGGAGCCAATTCGGAATGTAAGCCTACAAATCTGCTTGAATTTGCAGTAATGGGAAGTATTTATATGGAAAAGGTAATCGGAGTGGAAAATCCGAGAATAGGGCTTGTAAATATAGGTGCGGAGGAGACGAAGGGCTCAACGCTTACAAAGGCGGCATATGAGCTTATAGACAAGAGCAATGTTAATTTTGTCGGCAATGTTGAAGCTCGTGATGTACCGAAGGGTGTATGCGATGTTATTGTTTGCGACGGTTTTGTGGGAAATGTTATTCTTAAGCTTACGGAAGGGCTTGCATGGAATATTTTAAAGTATGTCAAGACAAAATTCACACAGGGTGTAAAAGCTAAGCTGGGAGCGGCACTCCTCGCCAATAAGCTGATGGAGATTAAGGGTGACTTTGATTACTCCGAATACGGCGGCGCACCGATACTCGGCGTAAAAGGCCCTATAGTAAAAATGCACGGTTCATCAAGTGCGAACGGAGTAAAAAATACGATAATAAAGGCTATTCCTTATGCCGAAAACAATGTAGTACAGATAATACAGAATTCGGTCGAGGAGCTTGAGGAGATTACGATAAGTGAATAATTCTATTTCTGAATTTGAGAAAAAAATAGGATATGATTTTAAGGACAAAGAGCTGATAACACAGGCACTCACACACAGCTCGTTCTGTGCAGGAAGAAAGGACAAAGCGCTTTACAACAATGAGCGCCTTGAATTTCTCGGAGATGCGTTTTTTGATGCGATCATAAGCGAAGAGCTTTATGAAAGGATACCGGGAGTGGAAGAGGGAACGCTCACCAAGGTGAGAGCGAAGATTGTTTGTGAACAGTCCTTGTATGAGTGCGGTCATGCGCTTAATATAGGCGAATATATGCGTATGGGAAAGGGCGAGGATAAGAGCGGAGGCAGACAGCGAATGTCAATAACGGCAGATGCCGTAGAAGCCGTTATCGGCGCTCTCGTGCTGGACGGCGGATATGATGCCGCAAAGCGATTTGTTCTCGATAAATTTGCCGGGATAGTGGACAGCGCACTTTCGGGAAAGCTCAATACAGATTATAAGTCGGAAATTCAGGAAAAGGTGCAGGGCATGTCTCACGAGCATTTGACATATATCGTCACGGATGAGCAGGGGCCGGATCACGAAAAGGTATTTTTTGTAGAGCTGCTGCTTGGTGACAGAGTAATAGGACACGGCAGAGGCAGAAGCAAAAAAGAAGCTGAACGAAATGCGGCTAAGGAAGCACTTGAGCGGGGTGATACACTTGTATTTTAAAAAAATATATATGCATGGCTTCAAATCATTTGCCGAGCCGGTGACGATAGAGTTTAATGAGGGGATTACATGTATCGTAGGCCCTAACGGATCCGGAAAGAGCAATATCTCCGATGCACTGAGATGGGTGCTCGGAGAACAGAGCCCAAAGGCGCTGCGAGGCGGCAAAATGGACGAAGTTATATTTGCAGGGACTGCCAACCGTAAGTCAAGAGGTATGGCGGAGGTAACTCTTACGATAGATAACAGCACCGGGATTCTTCCGATAGATTACAATGAAGTAGCAATCACGAGAAGAATGTATCGTTCCGGCGAAAGCGAATATCTCATAAATAACAACCATTGCAGATTAAAAGATATTCGAGAGCTGATAATGGATACAGGCATCGGTGTTGACGGCTATTCAATTATAGGACAAGGAAAAATTGCAGATATTGTATCAAACAAACCGGAGTCAAGAAGAGAAATCTTTGAAGAGGCTGCGGGTATTGTTATGTATAGAACAAAAAAAGCCGATGTTGAAAAAAAGCTGGCTTCGTCTACAGCCAACCTTGACAGAGTAAATGATATTGTTTCGGAAATCGAAAGCCGTATCGGAAATCTTAAACAGGACAGCGAAAAAGCAACGGAATATCTCGCACTCCGTGAAAAATACAAAGAGCTTGAAGTAAATATTACACTTAAAAATGTTGAAAATCTTGAGCTTAAGATGGAATATCTTAAAGATGATATTTCGGAAGCGAATTCGGACATAGAGGACTTAAAGGAAGAAAAAGCGGAGACGGACAAGCTCTCTGCCGAAAACAGGCTGCGTTCGGAAACACTTGAAGCTTTGACAGCAGAAACTTCATCAAAGCTTCTTGGTGTAATCGACGAAATCAATGCACTTGTCAACAGGAGCGAAGTAAACAGAGAAAAAGTAACTGCAATTGATGATAACAGAAGCAGACTCGCAGCAGAAATCGAAAATCTGAACGACAAATTGGCAAAGGAGCAGGAAAATGCGGCGCAGCTGCGTGATAATAAAGAAAAAAAGGACAAGGAGCTGGCTGCGCTTCAGGAAACGCTTGCTGATAAGCTGACAAGCTATGAG
>CAYRZK010000068.1:0-5737 GCA_964428785.1 uncultured Oscillospiraceae bacterium
GGATAGTGGATATATGGACGATTTTGGGATATTATCCGGAGCCGTCGCTGAAAATCGCACTTACGGTGTACGGGCTTGCTCTCTCGTTTAATGCCGTTCATGCAGCAGCAACGGCGCTTTTTCTCCTGATATTCGGAAAGCCGATGATTGAAAAAATAGAGAGAGTTAAGATAAAATACGGCATTGTATCGTAGCCTGCGCCGTAAATGTCAGCTGAGTGTTTTGGTTCATATTTATGTATTTATATGGTGAGGTTCGTGTTACAATAGAAAAAAACATATCCGTCCGGCATATATGTGAGATTGGATTATATGAGGTGCAAAAATGAGAAATAAAGGCAAGAGAAAAATATTCAAGGCTGTGCTTGCAGCTCTGCTGATGCTTTCCGTTATCATGACGGCATGCGGCGCAAAAGATGATGCAGATATCGGCGGTCAAGAGAAAAGCTTTGATTTTACGGTAATATATCAGGATGGAGAGGAAGAAGGCTTTGATATAGTAACGGATAAACGGACTGTCGGTGAAGCGCTTCTGGAAGAGGGACTCATCGACGGAGAGGAGGGAGCGTACGGGCTGTATGTAAAGACTGTAAACGGAGTGACGCTTGATTATAATACGGACGGAAAATATTGGGCATTTTATGTTGACGGCGAATATGCGGCAGCCGGCGTAGATGCTACCGAGATAGAGGAGGGCTGCGAATATTCGTTTAGAGCCGAATAAGGCTTGAAATAATTATTATGCTGCGTAGAGCGATATGTAAAAAATTTAAAGGGTGCCGGAAATGCTCAAATGTTCATGAGCTTTTCGGTACCCTTTGCAGTTGAATTGAGCTGTATTTTTATTGAAGCATACTATTTCAGAAGTGCTGCGAATGACGACATTGCCTCGGAAATCTTGATGGACTGCGGGCATACTGCTTCGCAGCTGCGGCATCCTATACATGCCGACGGTCTCTTGTCCTTAGGGAGTGAGCTTACGGCAAACGGAGCTATAAAGCCGCCGTCAGATGCGGAATGTTCGTTGTAAAGCTCGATGAGCCATGGAATATCAAGCTCCATAGGGCATTTGCTTGTGCAATAGCGACAGGCTGTGCAAGGCAGTACCTTGGCGCCTACCATGTCAAGCCCGATGCGGCGCATTTTCGCAAAATCACCATCGTTAACAGGCTCGTCTGTTTCAAAGGTTTTGATATTCTGCTTCATCTGATCGAGATCGGACATACCCGAAAGAATCATTGTAACCTCAGGTATAGCCTGGAGAAATCTGAAAGCGAGGTCTGTCGGAGTCTTATCCAGAGCGATCTGTGCAAGGTCGGCTGCGGTGCTTTCGCTGACATTGCAGAGCTTGCCGCCACGGAGAGGTTCCATTACCCAAACAGGTATATTTCGTCTGCTCAGTTCTTCAATTTTCATCTTTGCTTTCTGGAAATCATAGTCGATATAATTGAGCTGGAGCTGGCAGAATTCCATAGTATCGCCGTAAGCATCGAGGAATTTCATCATTGTTTCATATGTGCCGTGGCATGAGAAGCCGAGGTGCTTGATTCTGCCGTTGGCTTTCTGCTTCATGAGGTAGTCATGAATACCATTGGCAGGATCGAGATAACCATCTATATTCTTCTCGCAAACATTGTGGAAAAGATAAAAATCAAAATATTCCACCTGGAGCTTTTCAAGCTGCTTCTCGAAAATTTCTTCAACCTTTGTCATATTTGATACATCGTATCCGGGGAATTTTGTTGCAAGATAGAAGCTTTCTCTCGGATATTTCTTGAGAGCACGCCCCATGGCAAGCTCCGAATTGCCGTTGTGATAGCCCCATGCGGTGTCGTAATAGTTTACGCCCGACTTCATCGAATATTCTACCATTTCTGAAACAAGAGCCTCATCGATGTCGCTGTCATTGCTGCTCGTAAGCGGAAGTCTCATACATCCCATGCCGAGAGCCGACAGCTTAATGTCTTGAAAATCTTTATAAATCATAATATCCTCCCAATTTAAATATAACCTAACCCATAAACACACACTTTCAAGCAGCCGCTATGCAGCGATAAGCAGCATATATGGCAAGCTTAAAGGTACTACCATAATTTTAAAGCATTGTTAAGCCTCAATCAATATTTTTTTGCGAAACAGTGGAACGATTTGCCGTAAAATGTTAAACTCTAAAAAGGCGTCAATGCTTTTACAAACAGCAATCTGCTGTGTCGATTTCCGAATACAAAATACAGCGAAGTCGGAATGAATGTACTTGCAGCTGCAAGGCGAACGAAGCTATGAAAGCTATATGGTCGTGCGGAAAGCACATAAAAAATAACAAGAAAACAGTAAGAGGGAAGATAAAAATGTACAAATACGAAAAAACAGAAAAACATTTTAAAGGAAGCCGCAGCCGTGATATGTTCGGGATGCTGTTTAAGCCTGAGCGTGAAGGTAAAATGCCGCTCATGATAATCTCGCCGGAGCTTGGATATGTTTGGGAGGATGAAGTGCCTTACTGCGAATATTTTGCCGAAAACGGCATAGCAGTACTGGCGATCGATATATGCGGCGGTGGTTCACGAAGCAGGAGCGAGGGGCGTACAACGGAAATGACGATACTTACAAATGAAGAGGATGTCAAGGCAGCTGTGCTTGAGGCAATGACATGGGATTTCGTTGATGCGGAAAAAGTCGTGCTGTACGGGCTTTCGCAGGGCGGGCTTTGCGCTTATCTTGCGGCAAGAGAGCTTCAGGACAGGCTGGCAGGGCTTATGCTCGCATATCCGGGCTTTGCGATCCTTGATATTTCCAAGAATACTTACAAAAATCCGGACGAAATACCTGAGGTGTGGAATCTCAACGGCTGGATGGATGTGTGCCGTGAATATATAACGGATACTCTTGGCATGGATGCTTATGCCGAATTTGCAAAGGTCAAAATGCCGGTGCTTTTAATGCATGGCACAAGAGATTCGATATTCGATCTTTCGTTTTCCGAAAGAGCCGCCGAAACGAATGACAATGTTGAATTCCATGTTATTGACGGAGCAGACCATGGTTTTACAAAGCATCATCTTGCGGAAGTATTGCCTATAATGATGACTTATATGAAAAAGCAGGGGATTATCGAATAAGCTCGCCGGCGGCTTTATATACTCTTGGCAGACGAAGTGCGAAGCCGCAAAGGATCTCATAGTTGATAGTACCGACAGCACTTGCGATATCGTCTGCTGTGACCGACAGTGCGCCTGAGCGTCCCATGACGATGACTTCATCACCGACCTTTATATCGGGGATATCGGTAACATCGATCATGCACTGATCCATGCATATTTTTCCGGCAAGCGGCGCATAGCTGCCGTTTACGATGACGCACGGGAATGGCTTTTTGGTGCAATTACAGGTCTTGGTATCGGAATAATCGCCGCTATTGCGATATTCGGCAGCCGCATCTTGAGCGATTGCAGAAAACCTGCGTGGATATCCGTCCGCATATCCTAGCCCGATAGTAGCAATGACAGCCGGAGCTTTTGATATATAGCCCCTGCCGTATCCCACGGAGAAGCCTGCCGGGACTTCCTTGAGATGGACGATAGAAGCCTTTACGGACATGACAGGCTTTAAGTCTATAAGTGCTTTGTCTACCTCGTTCGATGGATAACAGCCGTAAAGTATTATGCCGGGACGCACAGCATCAAAATATGTATCGGGAAGCTCCATAATTCCGGCACTGTTTGAAAAGGTCATGAAAGGAAACGGTGAAAGTATATCTGATGCCTTGAGCGCATTGCAAAAAGCGATATATTTCTCCGCCTGCATATGCGAATAAGTCTTATCCTTTTCGTCTGCGGCAGACATGTGCGATATAATACCGATTATTTGAAGGCTCGGAAGAGCAGCAATTATGCGGATTTGCTCGATGATGGCTGCAAGCTCGCTTTCATATGAAGCCGATGAAGTACTCGGAACAACATATCCTATCCTGCCCATACCGGTGTCGATTTTGATAAGCACGGAGACCGTTTTTCCGGCAGCCAGCGCAGCGTCCGAAAATGCACGGGCGTTGTTGATATCGCAAACAACAGGGGCAAGGTCGTATTTTACAACCTCATCCGCATACATATCGGGAATAAGACCGAGAACGAGTATATCTTCTTTTGTGCTTGTATCGGCATCGGTGCTTGCGTCGGTGCTTTTATCGCTTTCTTCGAAATATTGGCGAAGAGCGACGGCTTCCGGAAGTGTGGCAACGGCAAAGCTGTTTACACCGTTTCTTTTCAGTATGTCGGAAACGGCAAAAGCGCCGTGCCCATAAGCGTCGGCTTTGACAATTCCGATAATTTTCTTTTTGTTCCCTATCTTTTTTTTGATTGCCTTAACATTGAAATCAAGAGCGTCAAGGTCGATTTCGACCCAAGCTGGGCGCATAGGATTTTGATACATATATAACCTCACCGGTAAAATACGCACGGAGCAGAAGCGGCGTGCGCATCAAGTAATACTTATTATTGGCTGCTGTCGAAACAGCGGCAGTGTTTTAAAGCAGCATTTTAAAGCTTAGGTGTTCTTCTTATGATATCGTCACGTCCCGGTCCGTTTGAAACCATAGTGATCGGGAAGCCTATAAGCTTTTCTATTTCGTCAACATAGCTCTGTGCTTCGACAGGAAGCTCTTCAAAGGTTTTGATACCTCTTATATCACATTTCCAGCCCGGAAATTTCTTTAAAACGGGCTTTGCCTTGTAGCAGTCTATCGTATTCGGGAAATCCGTGATTTCGTTTCCGTCAAGCTCGTAAGCAACGCATACGGGTATCTCATCGAGATATCCGAGAGGATCGAGTACGGTAAAAGCGACTTCCGTTGTGCCCTGCACCTTACAGCCGTAGCGAGTAGCGACAGCATCAAACCAGCCTACTCGTCTTGGGCGCCCTGTAGTAGCGCCGTATTCACCGCCGTCTCCGCCTCGTCTCCGCAGCTCATCCGCTTCGTCCCCCAAAAGCTCCGACACGAACGGGCCTGCGCCGACAGCGCTTGAATAAGCCTTTACAACAGTTACGATATCTGTGATCATATATGGCGGAATACCTGTACTTACAGCGCCGAATGCTGCAAGCGTCGATGAGCTTGTTACCATAGGATAGATACCGTTATCGGTGTCCTTGAGCGCACCGAGCTGACCTTCAAGCAGGATGTTTTTGCCATTATCGAGAGCTTCGTGCATAAATGCCGAGATGTTAACGATATATGGGCGTATCATTTCACGATATGTGACGCATGTTTCGTAAAGCTCCGCAGGATCAAGCAGCGGCTTGTGGTACAGATGCTCAAGAAGAACATTTTTCTGTACGCACACTCTTGCCAGCTTTTCCTTTAAATATTCATCATCAAACAGCTCACATACCTGAAAGCCTATCTTAGCATATTTGTCGGAATATGCAGGCGCAATACCGGCCTTGGTCGATCCGAAAGACTTGCCGCCGAGCCTCTCCTCCTCATACCTGTCAAACATAATATGATAAGGCATCACGACTTGTGCACGGTCAGAAACAACGATCTTCGGTGTCGGCACATTTCTTTCTTCAAGAGCCTTGACTTCATCTATGAAGAAAGGGATATTCAGCGCCACGCCGCTTCCTATCACGCTTGTGGTGTGATCGTAAAAAACACCGGATGGCAGCATGTGAAGAGCAAATTTACCGTACTTGTTTACGATAGTATGTCCGGCGTTGCTGCCGCCCTGAAATCTTACGAT
>CAYRZK010000069.1:0-5733 GCA_964428785.1 uncultured Oscillospiraceae bacterium
ATATGTAATTTTATACATAGCTTAATTATGCTATCCGATGATACGGTAGGCGGTATCCACTTCCGTTATTTCTGCATATACACCGGAAAATGTGAATTACAAAAAATGAGAGGTGGAATGTATGGTTACATACATAGCTCTTTTTGAATTTATTACTATTCTTTGTGCTGTTATAGACATTCCTATTAAACTTTCAAAAAAGAAAAGTAATCGCCTATCTTAGCACCTTGGCGATTACTTTCTTAATCGTTTTTGTGGCTAACCGTTTACCACGGATAGCTTTTTTCTTGCTTCTATTATATTATACACTGCAAATTTCACCAACATATCACAAACCATATTTTTCCATATACTTTGCATATATTTTTCATTTATTCCAGTTCACTAATCCGCATTTCTATCGCTATCCAAGCTTTGCAAGGCTTCACCCTTTCTATAGACTTGCAGACGCTTATAAAGCAAATAACTCATCATGACTGTGTTCATTGCAAGCATATAACTGAATGTACTGTGGTAAGCCGCAACTATCCAGTATATCATGCTGCTTATTTGCGCTTTTAAGAAAAATGCCGAAATAAAAACAACTAAATAAGCCGCCACATGCACGATATGTATTAGCAGCAGTCTGCTTGTTTGCTTAATATCGCTCTGCGATGTTTTTAACTCCAAAATGTTCAATGTCAGCATAATAATTGCAAATATCCATACTGCAAATCCTGATACATATATATTTGTAATACCCAGTTTAATGAGCTGCCAGTACATATTACTTATTAAAGTGCTTAATTTAATGCTGAAAAATGCAAGCACATAAGGCAAAACCAATACCGCTGCCATCATCAAAATATTCACTATTTTATTCTTACTGTTTTCGTTCTTCAATGTTTGGATTTCACCTCCGCCATTTTACCTTAGACGGCTTTATACCTCATTACTTTTCCTGTAGTTTTCCGCAAGCCTGAGATATTCTTCCGCCGATTCACGAATTCCATCTATTTCCTCATCCGTTAAGCTACGCACCACTCTCGCCGGGCTTCCGAGTAGCATTGAGCCTGCCGGAGCGTTCGTTTTGCCGGTAACAACTGCACCTGCACCCACGATACAATTATCGCCGATTACAGCACCATTGAGCACTATAGAGCCCATACCGATAAGTACATTATTTCCTACGGTACATCCGTGCACTATTGCACTATGCCCTATCGTGCAGCCCTTGCCTACTGTAGTCTTAGCGTGCAGAACTGCATTATCCTGAATATTGGTATTTTCTCCGACGATAATCTCTCCCTCATCACTGCGAATCACAGCATTATACCAAACGCTTACACCTTTTCCGAGCTTTACATCGCCCACTACATGTGCTCCATCGCATATCACAATATCACTGTTATCTGCTATCTTCTTATACATACATTCCTCCGATAATCATTTATACCATCATGTCGAATATCAGCGATTATGGCAGCTTCCTGCCGCATTTATTGCAAAACTCAAAGCCATCCAGCACTTCCGCACCGCAGAACGGGCAATATGCACTTTCGACTATACCATCGTTAAATCTGCTTTTTTCTTCTAATCCTGCACCGCTCACAGTCCTTGTGCTTCTTTCATTAAGCTTCTCAGCCAATGCCGCTCTCCTTTCACGCTCATCATTGCTCATGCCAAAACGCTCATTGAGCGGATCCGGCTCTTCATATTCATCCACTATATCAAATGACGAATACCTATTCTTACTCGAAGCATTCTTGAAGCTGTATATCGTATTCGCTATTGCGATGCCTGTCCATGCAAGTCCAAAAATACCGAAAAATATCGGTGCTCCCATGCTCATGGCACCAAAAGTCCACGCAAATCCGACAATAACCATAAATATTCCGACTACGCCGCTCATCATCGACGGCCCTCTGCCGGGCTTCACACTTTTCATTTCTATGTACCCCTTTCATTACCAATAAGACGCAATAGCAAGCAGTAAATCATAATCAGCCGACATGACCCTGCAAATATACTGCAACTATTCATGCACATCTGCCACATGCTCTTATCATCAAATGCACAATGTGCCCGTGCCTTTGCAAACACGAGCACAAAATTTTTATTCTGGTGAGGCATCCGGGAATCGAACCCGGACCTACAGCGTCGGAAGCTGCTACTCTATCCATTAAGCTAATGCCCCAAATGTCATGCCTCCGGTTGTTCGATACTATATCATATCACAATCTGCTGCACAAACAGCTAATAACGATATACAAAACCATCATCATACAGCTGCAATGCCGATCCCTGCATGACCTATTACTTTTAATTATACTATATTTATGTGCAAAACATCAACTTTTTTTGCGCATAACAAATTTATTCTTGACTTTTTGCCATAGCACCTAAAACGACAAAATGATGCCATCGATTTACAAAATCATATTTATAAGCCGCATAGCAGTCTGCTGCTATTCCTTGTCAATAGCCTTAAATCCTCCGCCCCATACAGTATCTATATGCACTACTGCAATGAACGCTTTTTCATCATGCCCTGCCACGAACTGCTTGATAAGCATACTTTCACGAGGTGAACAATAAACCACAAGCCTTTTTCTCTCCGTACCGGTATATGCTCCTGTTGTCGAGTCGATGCTTACGCCTCTTTCAAGCTCGCTCATAACATAGTCCGCAATCTCCGATATATGACTTGAAATCACTTCAACCTTAACAATCTTCGTTTCAAGACCAAACATTATAAAATCCATAACCTTAGTCGAAATCACAATCATGATAAGCGCATACAGCGCAATATTCCTGCCATAAACGAGTGCCGAGCCGACTACAACGATGGCATTGATCGCAAGCAGTATCTTGCTTATATCAACATATGGAATGAATTTTTTCTTTATAATCTTTGCAATCGTATCCGTACCGCCGAACGAATATCCCCTTGTCAGCACCAGCCCGGTCGAAATACCGTCAAACACGGCAAAATAAATCGCCGCAAGCGTAAGGTCTGATTCTTCAAGCAGAATAAGATTCGGTATTCTTTCCATCACGAGCATAATCGTCGGATACATTAAAGTCATAAGCATGATGTTTCGAGCTTCTCTTTTGCCCAAAAATATCCATCCGAGAACAAAAACCAAAATGGCAACTCCATAGTAAATTACCGAAAAGCTAACATCGCAGAAGCTCATTATAATACGGGCAATACCCGTAATCCCACCGCTTGTAAGCCCATTCGGAATAAGTATACCCAAGCTTGCAAAGCTGCCGCTTATACAAGCCGTAACAAGAAAAATCAAATCAATCAAAAATGTTTTCGCTCTTTTCCCATCCGAGCCATATTTAACATTTTCGTTTTCTTCCTTCGTCTGAACCTTTTCACCCATATCAATCCTGTATGATTATTAAACAGCAAATAATCATATCTACCTCCATTTGTAACATTATTCATCATTCTTTATTCTACAGTCAACACTTTTTCTGCAATATTACCGAACACATCATGCACTCTGACGCTTATCCGATCGCCTTTTTGAACGCCGCCGAGCTTTACGGCTTCAAGCTTGAGTCCATTCCTGTCTCTTGCGAATGATTCATCGGCTTTATGCAGCTTACCGTCATACGAATAATCCACACTCCAAAAATCAATAAAAGCGAGTGCATCCTTTTTCATTGCCATGCGCACAATCTGCATACTCTTATCGTCCACCGGTATTTCAGACTTCCTATTCGTTTTATAGCCTACAAGCCTTACAGCGGCAAGACCCGATTCTGTTGCTCCGGCATGCTCAAGGCATACCTCTGCCTCAATATCGCAAATACCGCCGAATTCTCCCATAACACCGAAAGCCGCCCCATCCTTAGCCAAACGCTTGATCGCAGAACATGCCGCAAGCGATCCGAGATCGCAATAAATCCATTTTCTTCCCATCTTCTCCGCTGCCGCACAAAGCGTACCGGAGCCTCCAAAAAAATCGGCTACAATATCGCCCTGCCGAGTACAGCTTTCGAGAATTCTTGTTAGCAATGCCTCCGGTTTTTGTGTCGCATATCCCGTTCTCTCACCCGATGTACGACCTACCATATCTATTTGCCATACATCTTTCATATTGACCATCGTATACCAGCCCGTATCATCTCTGTATTCCTTCACGCCCTTGAAGCGATAAGGCTTATAGCCTCTGTTATACGATTTTTCCTGCTGCGCCCGAAAATAATAATTTTTACTCTTAGCATAAAAAAGAAGAGTATCATGCTTTCTCGAATAATGCTTCTTGCTGCTGCCTCCGGACTTATATTGCCAAATCACTTCATTAACAAAGTTTTTCTCGCCGAATATTGCATCAAGCATGATTTTTACATAGTGCACAACATGCCAGTCAAGATGTACCCACAGGCAACCCTCATCAGACAGCAGATCCTTCATCATATAGAAGCGTGTACACAGCATTTTCAAATACTCCGCCGTACCGTCCTCCCAAGAATCATGATATGCAAACTGCCTGATAGTCGGAAGCTTGCCGAGCTTATCAGACGCAAGTCTGATCTCTGCGCCGTAGTTCGACTTTGAGAAGAACGGCGGATCAATATATATGAGCTGGATTTTGCCTCTTAAATCCAGATTATTTTCAAGATACTTCATGAAGCTCATATTATCCGAAACAGCCAAAATATTTTCTGTATACGCATCTTCACCATAAAGCGCTTTATAATCCAAATCCGCACTTATTACAGCCTCATACTCAGCTCTGCTTTCTTCTAAGATTTTAGGCAACATTTCGATCAGATTCATGCTTACAGCCCTCTCCTTTTATTTTCTGCTTCGGTGTGCTTCTTTGTCGGTTTTCTGCCGCTTTCACTCTTCCTGCCTGTATTATTCGCCGTATGTTTTCGTTCTCTGTTTTTCCCTACATTATAATGCTCAGAGCCTCCGTAAAGAATTTTTGCCACATCTTCTCTTCCGGCAGCTTTTAACGCTTTCATGACAGTCTCTCTGTTTTCAGACTTATGAAAATGCATCAGCGCTCTCTGCATTTTTTTATCGGAAAGCTTCTTTGCAACATACACAGGCTCTTTTGTAAAAGGATCCATTTCCGTATAATACATACATGTTGCAAGAGTACTCGGTGTAGGATAAAAATCCTGTACCTGATCCGGCACAAAGCCGGTCTTTTTTAAGTAAATTGCAAGATCTATCGCATCATCAAGCGTCGAGCCCGGATGTGAAGAGATAAGATACGGCACCAAATACTGTTTCTTACCAAGCTCTTCATTTATCCTTTTATATTTAGCCGCAAAAGCATCAAATACCTCAATAGACGGTTTTCTCATATATCCGAGGACTCTCGGTGCCAGATGCTCAGGCGCCACCTTAAGCACGCCGCTGACATGATATTTGCATACTTCACGGATAAATTCATCACTTTTATCCGCCATCGCATAGTCATACCTTATCCCTGAACGAATAAACACCTTCTTAACTCCCGGCACTCCTCTTACGGCACGAAGCACATCGAGATAATCGGTATGATCTACTTTCATATTCTTGCATACCGTCGGATAAAGACAGTCTTTGTTTTTACATACACCATGTGTAAGCTGCTTATCGCATGCCGGATGCCTGAAATTGGCTGTCGGCCCTCCGACATCGTGTATATATCCCTTAAAGTCGGGATACTTTGTTATTTTTTCAGCCTCGGCAACGATAGATTCCTTGCTCCTTGAACGCACTTCCCTGCCCTGATG
>CAYRZK010000070.1:0-5676 GCA_964428785.1 uncultured Oscillospiraceae bacterium
GGTGATGGTTGATTATGCTTTTTCTTTTTTGCAAAAAGAAAAAATGTGCCGGTGTGTTTCACACACCAACACATTTAGTATAGAACCCTTTTAAAGACCTCTTCCAAGATAAAACAATATATCATTATCGTATCCTTACGAACAAAGCTTCACCGCTCATTCAAGCTCTTTACACGCCCTGACCGAGTGTTCTTATAAATGTAAGCTCGTGCCAGATAATCGTAACATCTGCACCGCCTTCTACCGACATAGGTACGGTCGCTCTCTTTTTTACTGTGTTTGCGATCGTCTTAACGAGAATAATACGCTTGCCTGCCTGCTTGGCTGTCATAAATTCGTGCATCATCCAGCCGCCGTAGTTTTCAAACATTTTTTCGATAATTACTACGCAGTCGGATGCTTCTATCTGCTCAACAAGAGCCGCTCTTAGATCTGCACCCTCCGGAAGCTTACTCTTATCAAAATCACTTGTGATGTTAATACTGCCTGCGATTTCGGAATTGTTTATCCAGCCTATCAATTCATTATAGCCGTCGTTTTCTTGCCACGGATGTGTTATGAATACATTATACATTGTACTTTTCCTCATTTCTTTCTGCATTTTGCTATTACCATTATATCACGACAGCTGCTTATCGCAAAGTTCTATTGACAATTCCTGTAAAATATACTATATTAAAATCACTCTTTGCACTGCATATCGATTTACAGTACAATCTGAGCAGACTGTGGCATAGCCATTCAGTCGGGTCACATAAGTGACAGTGGAAGCACCAATCCACGGGACAGTAGTTGCTGATACTGATTCGTGGTTTTTTTATGTTCATTTTTCAAGAAATCTCTAAAAATACCCATGTATGAATCAGTGCCCTAGAGTTATTACAATTTTTTGGAGGTGCCTTATATGGGAGAAATACCAACTAAAACAAATACCGCTTGCGTGAACGAAGCAGATTTTCAAAAAGTCGCAAACCGTGTATCGTTCATTACTATCATAGGCAATATCATACTTTCGGCTTTTAAATTTGCAGCCGGAATCATCGGACATTCTAATGCAATGATAAGCGATGCCGTCCATTCGTTGTCCGATGTTTTCAGTACCTTTGTCGTGATTATCGGAATCAAGCTTGCTTCTCAGGAGCCGGATAAGGAACATCCTTACGGTCACGAACGCCTTGAATGTGTTGCCGCAATCATGCTTTCCATGATTCTTTTTATCACCGGACTCGGTATCTGTGCCGATGCCGTCAAAATCGTACTGAGCGGTAATTACAAAGCCATACAGATCCCCGGTATTATGGCGCTTGCAGCTGCTGTAATATCAATCGTAAGCAAGGAGGGGATGTACTGGTATACAAGATATCATGCCAAGAAAATCGATTCGGGCGCACTTATGGCTGATGCCTGGCATCATCGTTCCGATGCACTCTCATCCGTGGGCGCTTTGATCGGAATATTGGGCGCAATGCACGGCTTCCCTATTATGGATGCTCTTGCCAGTCTTGTAATCTTTATATTCATCATCAAAGCTTCATTCGATATTTTCAGAGATGCTATCGGCAAAATGACAGACCATTCATGTGATGAGGAAACGGAGCAGCAAATCTATGACTGTGTTATGCGTAACAGTAATGTTATGGGTATTGATTTACTTCAAACACGGATTTTCGGCAACAAAATATATGTCGATGTTGAGATACTGGCGGACGGCTCATACACCTTGAATGAGGCTCACAATATCGCCGAGGCTGTACATGATGATATCGAAACAAATTTTCCTAAGGTAAAGCATATCATGGTACATGTTAATCCATCGCAGACACCGACCGACGGCAGCATTAAGCAGCATAAAAACGAGGAAGAAATTTAATTTTCTTCCTCGCAAAACACATTATAAGTATCAGAGAAATCGTTAAAGCGTCTTTGCAATCTCCACTGCCTTTTCCAGCTGCTTGTCAGTCAATGTATTCCCCTGAACATATGCAGCTACCGTTTCGTCAAGCTTCGCACATGTAGTATAGTCAAGCACCCCGTAAGCCCAAAGTCCCTGTGAGCTCTGAAATTCTTTCACAGCCTTAAAGGTCTTATCATCGATAGTGCCGGTTACAGTGACATCATAACCGAGCAGCGATAACCTTTGCTGAGCTCCGTAAGCATTGAGACCCGTTGCGCCCAAACCGGGCTTTTCTTTTTCTGACATTGGAGCAAAGCCCGCATAAGCTTCCTGCGCTGCCTTAAGCTCTATAGCCGTCATATTTTCGACTTTAACATCCGGCTTTATTCCCACTCCCTGTACTGCATTTTCGTCAGGTGTAAGGAAATAAAAGGTTGACAGCTTCGCCGATTTATCATCACCGAGAGCAATAATCTGCTGTGCAATACCCTTGCCGTATGTATTCGTGCCTACGATTACTGCGGCATCGTTATCCTGCAATGCCGCTGCCAAAATTTCGGACGAGCTTGCTGTATCTCCATCCACAAGCATAACTATAGGCTGATATACTTTTTCGGCAGCAGTCGCCTTATATGTTTTTATTATTTTGCCACGGCTCTCAAAATGAGAAATATATCCGCTTTCAAGTATTTGATCCGCAATATCGAGCGCCTGCTCCACATATCCGCCCGGATTGCCTCTGAGATCTATGATGAGCGTCTCTGCTCCGCTGTTTGCAAGCGCAAGCTTGGCTTTTTTAAATTCGAGCCCTGCGTCCGAATCAAAGCCTGTCATCTTTATATATCCGATATTTCCGTCAAGCATTTCATAAGAAAGACATTCTTCATTGATAGTGTCCCTTGTCAAATCAAAATTCATCGAAACGCCGCCACGAAGTACCGTAACCTTTACAGCCGTGCCTTTTTCGCCACGCAGACGATTGCTTATCTCCGAAAGCTCCATACCGGAGGTCGATATGCCGTCTACCGCCGTAATGATATCTCCGGCTTTTATGCCTGCTTTAAGCGCCGGTCCGCCTGAAATAGCCTGTTCAACAGTACATTCGCCGGACGAGCTCATCTTTATGCTCACGCCGACACCCTCAAATGTTCCGTTCACCTGACTTGTAAACTGCTCCTGATCCTCAGTCGCCGGATAGTACACGCTGAATCTGTCGTTGAGTGCTTCCGTCACTCCGTTGAATGCGCCGTCAATAAGTGTATCGTAATCCACCTTATCTTTAAAATTCTCGTGTATATATTTCATATACGCCGCAAGCCTTTGAAGATCCTCATTCTCGATAGCGTCGGCAGTAGTACCTGCTTCCGCACCGTAGGCAGTATAGGCTTCAGCGTTCACTTCTCCTGCAAACGGCAATATCATGAACGATGTAACTATCATGATCACTGCAAGTATAAGTGCCAGCGCTCTTGCAAATCCTTTTACAAATTTCTTTTTGCTCATCAAAATCTCCTTTCGTGCAGACTGCATCATTCTCGTCATCGTTCCTGTATGAAGTCCGCACATAATCCCTATCTCACTTCAATGCTTAGCTTATTTCTTGTCTCGGCATAACCCTTAAGGCTTATGGTATAATCCACGCCTATCGTTCCAAGCCCGTCCTTGTCAAGATTGCGCTCAAAGCTGTCTGTAAGCACTTCCATTTCTATCGGCCCGTAAGGCGTATC
This sequence comes from uncultured Oscillospiraceae bacterium, assembly GCA_964428785.1. Classification (GTDB taxonomy): domain Bacteria; phylum Bacillota; class Clostridia; order Peptostreptococcales; family Anaerovoracaceae; genus QAKD01. The sequence continues at coordinate 3,622 of CAYRZK010000070.1, forward strand.
ATATATACCGTTATATCGTCTCCCTTTCTCAAACTCAATGGCGGTATGGAGACCGTCGGCATCACCGAGTCTGTTCATCCTGAGCGATGTATCTGTCACTTTTAAGCTTGTCTTGCATCCGGGCATACCAGAAAATTCGCTTTCCTCATATATCATATAAAACGAATTTCCCTTTTCGTAAAGCTTACCCTCTGTTACAAATTCTATCTGATCATCTTCACCGAGATCATCTATTAGTCTGCCTGTTATTTTTAGCATTATATCTTTCATAGCCGTAATCCACAATCCTTTCAATCAGCTCCGGATACGGTATACCTGCATCCGCCATAAGCGACGGGAACATGCTGTATTTCGTGCATCCGGGCAGAGTGTTGATTTCGTTTAAATAAAGCTCGCCTGTTTCACGGTCAAGGAAAAAGTCAATCCTTGCAAAGCCTGCACAATCAAGCGCCTTATATGCACGCACTGCATAATCTCTCAACTGCTCGGCTGTTTTTTCCGGAATAGCTGCCGGAATAATCATTTCACTGTAACCATCCGTATATTTCGTTGAATAGTCATAAAAATCAGCTTGCTTCGTATTTATCTCACCAATCGAGCCGAGTATCGGAGTTTCGTTTCCGATAACGGCAATTTCTATTTCCCGGGCATTCATGCCCTCTTCAACAATTATTCTTCTGTCAAATTTCGCTGCTTCCTCTATGGCCTCAAGCAGCTCCGCTTCGTTATTTGCTTTGCTGATGCCTACGCTTGAGCCGAGATTGGCAGGCTTTACGAAGCACGGATATCCGTTAACTGCTTCTGCAATGCTCGCCGTATCCTCTTTTTTAAACAGCTTGGTTTCAAAGCCTATATACTTACAGCTCGGAATTCCCGCCTGTACAAAAAGATTTTTTGCCACAATTTTATCCATGCACGCCGATGATGCAAGCACACCGCAGCCGCCGTAAGGTATGTTGAGTATTTCAAAGAAGCCTTGCAATGTTCCGTCCTCCGCATTTGTTCCGTGAACGATCGGCAGTGCAAAATCGATAAGCTCCGCAAGCTTATCGACACTTACAGTCTTTGCATTTTTCTCCCATTCATCATTTTCAATTTCGTCAATCTCGCCCTCATGAAGCAGCCATCTGCCATCTCTTGTAATGCCTATCATGACCGGAATGAATTTGTCTTTATTGAGCGCTCTTAAAACGGATGCGGCGGACATGAGCGATACATCATGTTCACCTGACTTCCCTCCGAATATTACACCAAGTTTAATCATATGCGCACCTCCGCAATATAAGTATATCACATCATATGCCGTGTAATCGATTTCTTATTACGATATATGATGTATTCCTGCTTTTAAATCATATGTTTGAACTATTTTGCAGCCGTTTCGCTCTGTTCTCTGAGCAAATCTCTTATTTCTGCAAGAAGCTCGGCTTCGGTAGGCTGCACTGCCGCCTCCTCTGCCGCTTCCGCCGCTGCTTCATCTTTTTTTGTGAAGCGCTCAGCCTTCAGCTTGGCATTACTCATAAGCTTTACCATCAAGAACACACAAAGTGCAATGATGAAAAAATCTACACATTGTTGTATGAAATTGCCGTACATGATCGCAGCTTCGGGTGTCACTACATTACCATCCGCATCAAGCACTGCCTTGCTGAGCACAATCTTCAAATCTGCGAAATTAACGCCTGCGAGGATGAAGCCCATGAGCGGCATAACAAGGTCATTTACGATAGATGTAACTATCTTACCGAATGCACTGCCTATAATAACTCCGACTGCCATATCAACTACATTCCCTTTAAAGGCAAATTCTTTGAATTCCTTCCACATTTTCTAATCCCCCTATTTTGTAATCATTGCCAAAAGAGCCTCAAGCTCCTCTTTATTAAACTGATATGCCTTGGTACAGAACTGACATGTAAGCTCTGCTTTTCCATCCTCCTCGGTTATTTCACGGAGATCGGCTTCTCCTATCGCTATGAGCGCTTTTTCCATACGCTCACGGCTGCAATCGCACTGCCATCTGATACTTCTTTCTTCCAATTTTTCAACCTGATA
>CAYRZK010000071.1:0-5655 GCA_964428785.1 uncultured Oscillospiraceae bacterium
TCATAGACGAATACGGTATTTCGGGTGAGATAAAGGTATCGGAGATCGAGAGCCTGCTTGAAAAAAACATGGACGCAGCCGCAGTTATCCTGCCGTCGCCCAATTATTACGGGATATGCTCCGATATTGAAGCGATTGCAGAGGCAGTTCACAAAGCAGGCAAGCTCCTTATAGTTGACCAAGCACATGGTGCGCATCTGAAATTTTTCTCGAAATACGGTGTGTCGGGAATACCGAGGTCGGCAGAGGAGCAGGGGGCGGATATTGTAATAAATTCAACCCATAAGACACTGGCTACATTTACGCAAAGTGCCGTGATGAATGTAAATTCAAGCAGGATCGACCTTGCTGTGCTTGAAGATAAGCTTCAAGCAATAGAGACAACAAGTCCGTCGTATTTGCTCATGGCTTCACATGATATGAATATCAGGATTATTAAAGAATATGGAGAAAAAATATTTGCTGAATGGAGTGCCAACATTGACAAGTTCTTTCGTGAGGTAAAGAGGATTGAGGGCATTAAGCTTTTGCAGCATGAGAGACTCGATAAGACGAAGCTCAATATAGATATGAGTGCACTTGGACTTACTGGCGATATGCTGGAAGAAGAGCTGCTTGAGCATAATATTTTTGTGGAGCTTACCGCAGGAAACATCCTTATGTGCATGACAGGGATAGGAACAACAGATGAAGATATTACAAAGCTGCTCGATGCGCTTAGTGATATTGCAGGGAAATATGCAAAGCATGCGGCATGTTGTGAAAAGACTATAGAGGATGAAAAGGTTATGCGGTACGCAGAAGCGAACCGAAAGACTGCACCCGGCGATGATAAGCCGGAGCTTTGCGCTGTTCCAAGCAAGAAAAGAAAAGTGCCGCTAAGCGAAGCGGCAGGCTACATATGTGCATTGTCGGTTATTCCATATCCGCCGGGCATCCCTATCGTATGTCCCGGAGAGCGTATCACACAGAGCATTGTCGATTATGTGACTGTGCTTAAAAAGAACGGCAGTAAGGTGATAGGCGTGACGGAAAACATGGAAGTGACGGTCGGAGAATAAGCTGAGCGGAAGCAGAAGTATGCACTCATTTTATCGGGCGGAATTAAAGCACGAAAAAATGGGTGCTTTTGTTATACAGATATAAGTATATTGCAGAAATCAATATCTGACGGATACAAGAGCAGCGGCATGATTGATGAAAAGAAAAATTTTTTGTTAAATGATTAAATGATTGTTTAATTGTTTAATGAAGTGGTATATAATGAATATCACAGGAGGTGCTGATATGGCAGAAATTAAAAATATACTCCCGCACGACCACGGAACAAATACACTTGAAATCTTTGAAAAATCATATGAAAACAAGTCGTTTGAAGAGGTTGCGGATTTGTTTTCGCTTGTTGCGGACAGCACAAGATTAAAAATATTTTGTTTGCTTTGTCATACCGAGGACTGCGTGATAAATATTGCAGCAGCTGTCGGAATGAGCTCGCCGGCAGTTTCACATCATCTGAGAGTGCTCAAGCACTCAAAGCTTATCGCCGGACGCAAGGTAGGCAAGGAGGTTTATTATACGATTGCCGATACAAAGGAAGCGGAGCTTCTGCACGGCGCTGTAGACAGAATGATGGAAATACGCTGCCACAAATAGCAGCACAGATGGGTAAGTACAGGGATTTGAGCAACAGTCGAAAAAGGGGAATGAATTGTTAAACGCATTAAAAACGGAGGTAGAGGGCAGATGCCCGAATAAGAAAATGAAGAGAAGTTTTAAGATCGAAGGTCTTTGCTGCGCTAATTGTGCCGCAAAAATCGAAAGCAATATTAACAAGCTCGACGGAGTGGATGCAGTACTCAGCTTTATGTCACAGAGATTAACTATCGAAGCACCCGACGAAAGGTTTGATGCGATTGTTGACGAAGCGCAGAAAATCGCTTCAAGGATTGAAAGCGACTGCGTGATTGTTAGATAGGCAAGCATATGACAAGAAAACAGAAAAACGAGCTGAAGCAGATCATTCTTGCGGTAGTAATTCTTGCAGGGGCAGCCTTGGCAGGCAATACGGAAGGAATACCGAAGTATTTTTCCATAATATTGTATATGGCGGCATATGTTTCGATAGGGCTTGAGACTGTTCTCTCAGCTTTAAAAAATATTTTCAGAGGACAGGTGTTTGATGAATGTTTTCTGATGTCAATCGCAACCGTCGGAGCGATATGCCTTGGCGAATTTACAGAAGCTTGCGCTGTAATGATTTTTTACCAAATCGGAGAACTGTTTGAAAGCGTTGCAGTGGATAAATCAAGAAAGTCAATAGCGGAGCTTATGGATATACGCCCGGATTATGCCAATGTTATAAGAAACGGAGAAGAAATAAAGGTTGATCCGTATGATGTGCGCATAGGTGAGACAATAATCGTAAAGCCGGGAGAGAAAATCCCGATGGACGGACGCATCACAGACGGCAGGACTTCAATAGATACGGCAGCACTGACAGGAGAAGCCGAGCCACGCAATGTCGAGACGGGCGATGAAGTTATAAGCGGCTGCATCAATATCAGCGGAGTTATTAAAGCTGAGGTGACTAAGGAATTCGGAGAATCTACGGTAGCAAAGATACTCGACCTTGTTGAAAATGCATCGAGCAGAAAAGCAAATGTAGAGAAATTCATCACAAGATTTGCAAGGGTATATACGCCGGCAGTATGTATTGCGGCGCTTGTGCTTGCAATAGTGCCTCCGATAATAATACCGGGCGCCGAATTCGACATATGGGTATACAGAGCATTGTCGTTCCTCGTAATTTCGTGCCCGTGCGCACTTGTGCTTTCGGTACCGCTTGCCTTTTTCGGAGGTGTGGGCGGAGCCGGTAAGATAGGAATTCTCGTAAAAGGCAGTAATTATCTGGAAACGCTGGCACATGTTGAAGCGATAGTATTCGATAAGACAGGCACGCTGACAACGGGGGTATTTGACATAGAAGAAACAGTAACGGAAGAGGGCTTTACAGGCGGCGACCTTATAGAGCTTGCGGCATATGCCGAAAGCTATACATCGCATCCCATCGGCATGGCGATAACAGCGGCATACGGCGGCAAAGTCGATAAAAGCAGGATTGAGGATATAAAAGAGATTTCGGGTCGTGGTATTGAAGCTGTGTTTGCATGGAACGGCAGCACGGTAACGGTACATGCAGGTAATGAAAAGCTGATGCGTGATATCGGGCTGCTCAATGTTCCGACTGTTGACAGCACAGTAGTATATATCGCAATTAATGGGAAATATGCCGGATATATAACATTTGCCGACAGAGTCAAGGAGGATGCGGAAGCCACTATCGGTGAGCTTGCATCACTCGGAGCAACAAAAAGCGTTATGCTTACCGGAGACAGGCGGAGTATTGCGGACAAAGTCGGAAAAAGGCTGAAAATAAGCGAAATTTATGCGGAGCTTCTGCCTCAGGATAAAGTAAGCAAGCTGGAAGAAATAATAAAGAACAAAACCGAAAAACGAAGCGTGGTATTTGTTGGTGACGGCATCAATGATGCACCGGTGCTTGCAAGAGCGGATGTAGGTATCGCAATGGGCGGACTTGGCTCGGATGCAGCGATAGAGGCGGCTGATATTGTAATAATGACCGATGAGCTTTCAAAGCTTGCGCTTGCCGTAAAGATTGCGAAGAGGACGACAGGCATTGCAAGGCAAAATGTTGTATTTGCGCTTGCGGTTAAGCTCGGCGTACTGGCTCTTACGGCGGCAGGACTTGCATCTATGTGGGCAGCTATCTTTGCCGATGTCGGAGTAGCTGTGCTATGTATATTAAATTCGATAAGAGCGCTCAATGTGGATAAGCTTTAAAAATGATGCTTGCATGGTATCTTGCAACGGCACCTGCAAAGCAATAGGAGGTAATTCTTCCGTTTGTGGAGAATAGAAGCCTTGAACCTTGGACGCATAATAAGGCAATTCAAAAGGCTTTGGAAAGCTATCGCATCTCGGATGAGCAGAAGCAGTATTTGCGGACTTTAAAAATTTGAAGATGTGAAAATCGGATAATTATTATAAAAGAACAGAAAGTTGTATTTGAAAAATGTAAGACAAAGCACTGATTTTATACATTCAGGCTTTATATATGCACATAAATAGATACACGGCAGAGGACTCCTTCGAGTAAGGAGCCCTCTTTATGTTCGGTTAAAAGCGTTTTTCGCCGTTTAAAACATAGACCTTGTCCATGTTCGGCTCGATCTCGCCCTTGATAACCTGCTCGGCATAATCTTCCTTGGCGATTTCTTCGCATGAGATTGTAATGGCTTGCGGCGGACAATCCCAGTATTCGGCGAATACTTCATTCAATTTTTCGATGGCTTTTTTCTTTAAATCTTCGTCCTTCGGAAATGTTTTAATAGCAATATAAGGCATGACACATACTCCTTTCATATGGAAAATAAATGCGAATAATAAACATAATATTACAATTGTTATATTGACAGTGCGGTGAAAAGTAAACAGGTATTATAAATATCAAATATACCGAAATTATCTTACGATTACATGACAACATAAATAAAAAGTTGTATAATGATGTTGATTTATCAACAACAAGTATGGCGGAGGCTGCTGCGGCTTCGTGCCTGTAATCAAAGGCGGAGCGGATTTCCGCAGCATTGCAAACAGCATTTTGCATTTAATACATTTAGGGGAGAAAAACTATGTGTACTCGTTTTGAACAATTTGCATCGGTGATATCAAGTATTTACGGGCATATTCAGAAAATCGAGAGAGAAGAGATGATGAAATATGGGCTTAAAGGTGCATATGCTCAGTATCTCGTGGCTATGAACCGCTTTCATGACGGCATTACATCGTCGAAACTTTGTGAGATTTGTGACAAGGACAAAGCGGCAGTATCTCGTATAGTGACGGAGATGGAACGCAAAAATCTCGTCAGGAGGGAGAGCATAAGCGACACTCTTTACAGAGCAAGGATTAAGCTCACAGAAGAGGGGCGCAGAGCCGCCGAGCATGTTCATGAACGGGCGAAGATAGCTGTGGAGATCGGCGGAGCAGGGCTTTCTGACGAAGACAGAGAAAGGTTTTACTGGGCGCTTGAGCTGATAGCCGGAAACATTCAAAAGCTAAGCGCCGCCGGACTTCCGGACGAAGAAAAATAGTATCGGATGTCGGGCGGCAGCAATAACAAAAATGTGCCGGTGCGCTTGCGCACGGGCACATTTGACGAGAAGTCGCTTTTAATAATTTTCGGCATGAATTTCAAAATATGCCTGTGGGTGATTGCAAGTAGGGCATATTTCCGGTGCGGCTGTACCGACAACAATATGTCCGCAGTTTCTGCATTCCCATACCTTGACCTCGCTCTTGGCGAATACTTCCGAGAGCTCAACATTTTTAAGAAGTGCTCTGTATCTTTCCTCATGATGCTTTTCTATAGCGGCTACAAGTCTGAACTTTTTGGCAAGCTCAGGGAAGCCTTCCGCATCGGCAGTCTTTGCAAAGCCATCATACATATCTGTCCATTCGTAGTTTTCGCCCTCGGCTGCATGTTCGAGATTAACGGCAGTGTCACCGATGCCCTGTAATTCCTTAAACCACATCTTGGCATGTTCTTTTTCGTTGTCGGCAGTCTTGAGG
>CAYRZK010000072.1:0-5617 GCA_964428785.1 uncultured Oscillospiraceae bacterium
CGATGGCATAAAAAGAGCATATAGCGCTATTGCAAAAACTCAGCCTGATCTCACATCAGATTTAAGCGAGCCCGAAATTGTAACATGTGAATTCAGGAACGGAGCAAACCAAATCGGTGCGCTTATGTATTTCTTGGAGAAGCATCCGGAAGCTTAGTACGACGGAGGGAATTATGGCAGATGCGTTAAAAGAGAAAATGAAAACATTTTTATGGGGAAGCGCAACAGCAGCTTACCAATGCGAGGGTGCATGGAATAAAGACGGCAAAGGTCTCTCGAACTGGGATGTTTTTTGTCACAGTGATAAGAATGATAAATTCAACCCGCCGGTGACAGGAGATATTGCAAGCGACTATTATCATCGTTATGAAGAAGATATTCGTATGCTTGCAGCCGGCAACCAGAATGCGTATAGATTTTCCGTATCATGGACGAGAATTATGCCGGATGGAAGAGGCAGAGTGAACGAAGCCGGTATAGAGTTTTATCGGAAAATAATAGATACTTGCAGGAAATACAATGTGGAGCCTCTTGTGACGCTGTATCATTATGACTTGCCGCAGACCTTGTTTGAAAAAGGCGGCTGGGAATGTCGGGAGACGGTAGCGGCATTTGAAGAATATGCAGAGACTGTATTTAAAGCATTCGGAGATGAAATAAAATATTGGATGACGGTAAATGAGCCGAGCTATGAAACAATGTGCTGCTACAGTATCGCTAAATATCCGCCGAACATGAGAAATGACGAAGCAAGATGGAGAGCCATGTATCATATAATGCTGGCAAGCGCAAGGGCGATAAACATATATCGCAGGCTTGGGCTTTCCGGGCAGATAGGGCTTGTTTCCGACAGCTATGATATAGGTATTCGTGAAGAGACTGAAGAATACAGAGAAGCGGCACGCCTTGCGGATATTTATTATAACAGGTGTGTAAACGATGTTTGCATCAAGGGAGAGTATCCTCAGGATTTCATAGATAAGCTGTCGGAGGATGGATACGACATTTCGTATATGCTCGAAGAGGATAAGCAGGTCTTTAAAACGGGAACCGTGGACTTTCTTGGTGTAAATGCATACAACAGGATGCTCGTAAAGCCATATTGCGAGGATGACGGAAGCACTGAAAAATCGGGAGATGCGAGAGCGGGGCAGTCGGCTAATGATTGGTTTGGAGAGGATGAAGATCCGGATACATTTAAAACTCCGTGGGGCATGGAAGCATATCCGAAATCAATACACAATCTGCTGCACGACCTTAAACGGCAATATCCCGAAACATATTTTATAATTACGGAAAACGGCATAGGCTTTTATGATACACCGGATGAAAACGGAGTAGTGCATGATGATTATCGAATCGAATATCTTAAAGGATATGTAGAATGGATGAAAAAGGCTATTGAAGAGGACTGTGACTGCCGTGGATATCTTGTATGGTCAACGATGGATCTGTACAGCTGGATCAATGGCTATGAGAAACGGTACGGGCTTGTGCGTGTTGATTATGATAATAACTGCCGAAGAATACCGAAGGATAGCTATTATTGGTATCGTGATATGATAGCCGAAAGCATGAGGTGACGGAGAAAATATAAAGCCTCGCTTGATTGGGGATAAATATGAGTGTGAAAAAGGCTCCCGTGATTAGGGAGCCTTTGCAGTTTAACGAATATCTGTTACAGGATAATCCTGAGCTTCAACGGCATTTTTAAGGATGTCGTTTGCGATATCGGCATTGAGCTTGACTACAGCAGTGCCGTTTTCGTGGCTTACGACTGCTTCCTCGACATCATCGAGAGCTTCAAGCGCTTTCTTTACTCTGTTTTCACAGTGCATACACATCATACCTTCGATTTTCATTGTTTTTTCCATTGTATCAGTCTCCTTTTTATCATTATCGGCATTGCCGTTATTGCTGCTGCCATTTGTATTTAAGAATGATATATCGATGCTGCTGATCCTGCGATCCCCGGAAGCATCGTGAAGTTTGAAGAAATTCAGGCGAAGAGCGTTGGTGACTACGCAGAAGCTTGAAAGGCTCATCGCCGCTGCACCGAACATTGGATTCATCTCAAAACCGAGTATCGGAATAAACAGACCGGCAGCGAGAGGAATACCGATTGTGTTATATATGAATGCCCAAAAAAGATTTTGATGTATATTGGTCAAAGCGGCACGGCTGAGTCTGATGGCAGCCGGAACATCTGAAAGTCTGCTTTTCATAAGCACAACATCGGCGGCATCTACAGCAACATCTGCGCCGGCACCGATGGCAATTCCGATATCTGCACGAGTGAGTGCCGGTGCGTCGTTTATACCGTCGCCGACCATGGTGACTTTACCGTACTTTTTAAGCTCCTTTATAACATTTTCCTTGCCGTCCGGAAGTACGCCTGCAATCACATTGTCCACGCCCGCCTGTTTTCCTATAGCGGCTGCGGTCTTGGCATTATCGCCCGTGAGCATTACAACGCTGATGCCCATATTTTGAAGCTCCTTGACTGCCTGAGGGCTGTCCTCCTTGATAACATCGGCTACGGCTATGATACCGACAAGCTTGCTGCCGTAAGCGAAGAATAGCGGAGTCTTACCCTGCGAAGCTAAGAGATCTGCATATTCTGATATATTTGAAGCGTCTGGGTTAAGCATCTCGTGAGCTGATGAAAAGCTGTTTATATCAATATACTTTGTAATAAATTTCAAATTGCCTCCGAAAAGCGGAATGTCGTTAAGCTTGGCTGTAAGACCGTTTCCGGGAAGTGCTTCAAAGTCGGTGATTTGAGATGGCATCACAGCGTGCTCCGTACCATAGCTGATGATCGCACGAGCGAGAGGGTGCTCGCTGTATTGTTCAAGTGAGAGCGCAAGCGATGCAAGCTCAGCGTCGCTATATCCGTCCGCCGGTATGATATCGGTGACACGAGGCTCGCCGGCTGTGATGGTACCTGTCTTATCGAGCACGACTATTTGAGTGCGCCCTGTGTTTTCAAGCGATACCGCAGTCTTGAAAAGTATGCCGTTTTTGGCGCCGACACCGTTTCCGACCATAATAGCCACGGGTGTTGCAAGTCCGAGTGCACACGGACAGCTTATCACAAGTACAGATATTCCTCGTGCGAGTGCAAAGCCGACAGTCTGCCCGACAAGCAGCCATGCAGCAATCGTTATAAGAGATATTGTTATAACGATCGGCACGAATATGCCGGAAACCTTGTCGGCGACCTTGGCTATAGGCGCTTTTGTCGCTGCCGCATCGCTGACCATACGAATTATCTGCGAGAGCGTCGTATCTTCACCGACACGGGCAGCCTCGCATTTAAGAAAACCTGATTGATTTATGGTAGCGGCAGATACGAGATCTCCCGCCTCCTTGTCCACCGGTATGCTCTCGCCCGTAAGCGCAGCCTCGTTGACAGCGCTGTGACCTTCCGTCACAACGCCGTCCACCGGTATGCTTTCGCCGGGGCGTACTACGAAAATGTCACCTTTTTTAACCTGATTTATAGGAACTGTCGTTTCTTGACCGTCGATAAGCAGCACGGCAGTCTGCGGAGCAAGCTTCATAAGGCTCTTGAGCGCATCCGTTGTTTTGCCCTTGGAACGGGCTTCGAGCATCTTGCCGACAGTGATAAGAGCGAGGATCATCGCCGCCGATTCAAAGTAAAATTCGTGCATATATTCGTGCGCAAGCGATAAATCGCCCTTGAGCTGAGCATCGGATACGGCAAAAAGCATCACTGTGCTGTAAACAAAAGAAGCCATAGAGCCGAGCGCCACAAGCGTATCCATATTGGGTGCACGATGTATAAGACCACGGAAGCCGTTTATAAAAAATTTCTGATTGATTACCATGACTATGCCGGCGAGTATGAGCTGGATGAGACCGACAGCCACATGATTACCGTCAAAAAATGCCGGGATAGGCCAGCCCCACATCATATGTCCCATGGAAAAATACATGAGGACGATTACAAAGCTTGCGGAAGCGATAAGCCGTTTCTTCAAAACCGGAGTCTCACGGTCTGCAAGTGCATCATAATCGGAAGTCGAAGCAGGAGCTGTATTTGCGCCGGCTGCACCGGCAGCGTTTCCTACTGATTTGAGCGCCGCACCGTAGCCTGCATTTTCGACAGCTGCGACGATTGCTGCTGTATCGGCTGTTCCGTCAACACCCATGGAATTTGTAAGAAGGCTGACAGAGCATGTTGTTACGCCGGGTACTTTTGAAACTGCTTTTTCGACACGGGCGCTGCATGCGGCGCAGCTCATGCCTGTTATATTATATTGCTGCATAATGTTATTCCTTTTTAAATGTATTTAATGTCTGATAACAAGCCTTGTTAAGGGCAGGGCTTGTTTGAGTTAGCTATAGCTTACTAAGCATTATACTACTTTAAATTATACCACATCAAGCCCCAAATTATCACATAAGTACAAATATCCTGCGATATTCCGAGGAGACTTGCGTTGCCCTTAAATCCATTGAGAGATTTAAGGGGTATACTTTTTGAAAAATTGTGGTATAATAGTAATGTTTGCTGTCGCAAACGAGAAAGAGAGGAGAAACTGATAATGAGAAAGAAGCTTGTTATTGTGTGGCTTACCTTGATCATGGTACTGTTCTCATCAATTTCTATTTATGCTGACGAAGAAGTTCAAGGAGATTTTTTTGAAAAACATGTCATTATAAACGGCAAAGAGATAATCAACTATAATCTTCAATATCCGTTTGTTCTTTATAATGACACAACTTACTTTCCATTGACGCCGGAAATGTGTGAAATACTCGGAGTTTCCGCAGAAATGGATTGGGAAAGCCGCACATTAAAATTGCTGAAGACCGATTCGACTAGAGAAAACATTAGTTCAAATTGGCTGAAGAACAACAATGAAGATATTCATCTGACTGTTGTTTCCGGAGCAAAAATTCTTGCGTTTCTGAATGATGGTGACGCATCTGCTGACGCAGAAAACAAAAAAGACAGTAAAGCTGCCGATACTGAAGAGTATACGACAGCAATAGATTCGCCCGAGCTTACGGTTACTGAAATCGATCTCGAAGGGCTGCCGCTTTTGGCATCCGGAAAGAAGCTTTTCGTGCCGCTTCGTGCGATGACATCTGAAGATAATTTTAACTGGGACATATATTTTGATCCTTTTTACGGTATTTGTGTGAGTACGAATCCCGAAATCCCTGCATCAACATATGCTGATAAGGCAGAGATACTCATGAACAAGGGACTCGTAAATTACATGAAAAGCGAAAATTCGAGTATAACAAATCCGATAGGACAGCAATATCTTTTCCTGTTCAAGCGAGCCGGCGATGTTTACGGTGTCGATTACAGACTGCTTATGGCGATAGCGAGCAAGGAAAGTCATTTCGGAGTGTGGGCTACATCGAGAGGCGGAGCTTGCGGAATGATGCAGATAATGCCTGCGACGGGACAAAGATATGGGTTGACAAAGGAAGATTTGTACAATGCCAAAACAAATATTGATTTTGGCGCAATGTATATCAGCGAGAGAATAGCTGCATACGGCGGAGATGTGGTGAAAGGCTTATCGGCTTACAACCAAGGCTCAAGCAAGGTGAACCGTGGCACACATTCGAC